>JBGTJG010000301.1:0-14105 GCA_041745235.1 Ferruginibacter sp.
ATAAAAAACCGGCCCCCTGTCATCATGCACATGGACAGTGTTTTTTACTGTAAATGTTTCGGGATCTACGTGGTAAATATCCGCACCTCCCGTGCTAACGATAAGATCAATCCCGTTATTGGTAAGGCCCCAGCCTTCATATGGCCAGGGGAATGTTTTGATCACCTTAGTAATATCTTTCACATCATACACATAAACGGTGTTGGTGGTATAAGTGAGCAGGTAGAGTTTCCCTTTAAGAATCGTCATGCCCTCGGCAAATACTTTATCTGTTCCCATTTTGTGTTTCTTCTCAATTTTTCCGGATTTAGCGTCGCCGAATTGGAGAACAGAATTTGCATAGTCTCCGCCGCTTTCATAAAGTTTGCCGTTGTAAAATTCCAGTCCTTGTGTATAGCTTGCCGTATCATGCGGGTATTGGGCAATGATATTATAGGAAATATTTTTAACTGTTGAAGCCGCGGGTACCGGTGTTAAAGACGGATCCTCCTCTTTGCTGCTATCATTATTACAGGAAAACAGAAGCGCAGGAAAGAGGCATAGTGCTGATAATCTTCTCATTTTTTATTATTGTGTGCAAAAGTAAGCAGAGTTGTCATTAAAATTCAGGTCCTAAAGTTAAAAGCTAAAAGCATCAATAAGCAAAAAAGAGAAAAAGGAAAACAAAGGAAAAGTCATTGCAATCCGATTGCTTCAAACTTAAGAAACCGTTTTCTTATACACCACATTCCTTTGTTCCAGATACTTGATCACGTAATTGAAGCAGTTTTCATACTTCCCCACAAGTTCGGGAGGAAAAATACCTTTCTCCTTAAATATATTTTCAGCGATAAGGTTCACCATTGCATTACAAGTGTAGCCCGTAGTACGGCTCATGGAAGGCGTTTGCGTAGGAACATCGAATTCATCGTATAAAAAATATTCAATAGTTACAGGCTTCTCATTTTCTTTTCCTTTAATGATGATCTTCATTATGGTAAACTCTATATCACCCGGTGCAGGTTTCCATTGTTCAAATAAAAGCGCTGCGGTGTAATCAATCGGTCGAATTTTATTTCCTTTCACTGTGATTTCTTTTTCACTGAAGAAACCCGCGGATTTAAGGGACTGTATCAGACTTATGTGGCCGGGATAACGCAATGTTTTCTCCTTCATATCAGCGATGTGGCCCATGGTAAATAAAATGCTGCGTAGCCCGTCCGTATTGAATGATTCCAATGTTCCTGCATGATCAAAATCTATAAGCTCAGCATCGCTGAGAGCTGGTTTGGTAACAATGTGCCCGTTCTCCACATAGCGGGCGGGGCGTATGTATTCTTCGATCACATCAATAGGTGAGAATGGTGCTTTATACTCAAAAGGCATTACCCTTTTTTTCGGGAGGCCACCTACCATGCACTCAAAGCTTTCAATTTTCATCAGCTCATTGTGATAGCCGAGAATCAGGTTACTCATTCCAGGTGCTACACCGCAGTCCATTATTGCCGTCACATTTTTTTCTTTAGCAAGCGCATCCAATTGCAATGCATCTTCCGGGAAAAAAGAAATGTCCGCTACATTTTTGCCCGCCTTAATAATCGCCTCGAGTGTGTTGTATCCCATAAAACCCGGTACAGCATTAACTACAATATCAAATCCGGCAAGCATACCGGGGTATTCGCTGTAGAGGGACAGATCTGCAGTTATACATTCAATTTTAGTGTTCTCCTTTAATATTTCAAGATTGTTCTCACTGATGTCAAAAGATGTTACATCAAAGTTTGCCGAAAGATCCGTTGCTATCGTGCGCCCCACCATGCCTGCTCCGAGTACTGCTACTTTCATATCCTGAGTTTAAAATTAAAGCCCCTACATAGCAGAGGCTTTAAAAATCAATTATTAAATTATTCATTAAATCAAATGTCTGTCGCCTCGCCGTAAGCTACAGCAACCGCTTCTTTAAGACCTTCGCTCATTGTAGGGTGGGGGTGTACTGCATTCAATAATTCATGTGCAGTCGTTTCCAGCTTTCTTGCTACGACTGCTTCAGCGATCATTTCTGTTACATTATTGCCTATCATATGGCAACCCAGGAACTCGCCGTATTTAGCATCAAAGATTACTTTTACAAAGCCTTCAGTAGCTCCTGATGCAGTTGCCTTTCCGCTGGCAACAAAAGGAAATTTTCCTACTTTTATTTCGAACCCGGCATCTTTAGCACCTTTCTCTGTATAGCCCACAGATGCGATTTCCGGACTGCAATAAGTACATCCCGGAATATTATTGTAATCCATGGGTGTTACCTTATGGCCGGCAATATGCTCAGCCGCATTTATCCCTTCTTTACCCGCTACGTGAGCCAGTGCCTGGCCGGGAGTACAATCACCGATTGCATATAAACCCGGAACATTTGTTTGGCCATTTACATCAACAACAATTTTTCCTTTTTCTGTTTTCACACCCAGTTCTTCAAGGCCCAAATCTTCCACATTAGCTACTACACCAACAGCACTCAATAAAATATCCGCTTCCAGAGTTATTTCGCCGGTAGCTGTTTTCACCGTGGCTTTTATGCCGTTACCGTTTGTATCTACCTTCAGCACCTCGCTGTTGGTCATAATTTCTATCCCCTGTTTTTTGAATTGTTTTTCCAGTTCTTTGCTGATGTCATCATCTTCTACAGGGACTATTTTAGGCATAAACTCTACGATGGTAACTTTCGTACCCATGCTGTTGTAGAAATAGGCAAATTCACTTCCTATAGCGCCGCTGCCGCAAACGATCATGCTTTTGGGCTGCTTGGGCAATACCATTGCTTCCCGGTAGCCAATGATCTTCACACCGTCAATAGGCATTGTCTCCAGTTGACGAGCCCGTCCGCCTGTAGCCAGCACAATATTCTTTGCTTCCAATGTTTGTTTTCCGCCATCTGCAGCAGTCACTTCCAGCCTATTTCCAGCCAGCAATTTGCCGGTACCCATTATCACATCTATTTTATTTTTCTTCATCAGGAATGCAATGCCTTTGCTCATCCTGTCTGCCACACCGCGGCTGCGTTTTATTACGGCTTCAAATTCTGCCATGGGATTATCAACCTTTATCCCGTAATCTGCGGCATGCTTGGCATACTCGTAAACCTGGGCACTTTTAAGCAATGCCTTAGTGGGAATACAGCCCCAGTTAAGACAGATGCCACCAAGGCTTTCACGCTCTACAATTGCTACTTTTTTGCCCAATTGGCTTGCACGAATAGCCGCAGGATAACCACCGGGGCCGCTGCCTAAAACAATTACATCATATGTCATATAGAAAATTTTGCGCTGATTTAATGAATGGCGCAAAGGTAAAAGTTATAAGGGATATATTACTAAGTGAAGTATACTTGTACTTACAGAAAAGAATTATTTGTCTTATTGCTGATCATCAACCAAGGAAGAATAAATCCGGCTGTATGATTATTCCGTAATATGTTGAAAGATTTACATCTGCGTGAAAATTTTACAGGAAAATGTAAACCGCGATGAATATTGTATGCTATTTAAATGTAATTTCACAAATTGCCTCTGCTTATGAAAAAAATAATTTTACCTGCCATTATTTTATTGGTTTTCAGTGCCTGCCAGAAAGAACTTGAATTTATGGCTGTTCCTGTAACTCCTGTAATTTCAACCCCGCCTCCTGCACCTCCTGTCATTGATAATTTCACGAAATATACAATTCAGGCGGGCCAACACTATGCAGACAAAAATTTTACCGTAGCTACTTCTTATTCGGAACTTAAGTTTATTGCAAAATTTGACAGTTCTGCTGTTTATGCAACAACTGATCCCAATAATCAGGGTGATATAAACAAATTGTACGGCTTTTCCGATAACAATTCCTTACACCATCAGTTCAGTGCCCGTTTCGGCTGGCGGTGGAGCAATAATGCACTGCGCTTGTTCGGATATATTTACAATAACGGTGTACGGGATACAAAAGAACTCGGAACTGTGGCCATAGGGGCAGAAAATACGTGCGCTATTAAAGTTACTCCGGATAAATATATTTTTACATTGAACGGGATGAGGGATTCAATGCCAAGAACCGCCCCGACACTTCGGGCTGAAGGTTATAAGCTTTATCCTTATTTCGGCGGAGATGAGACAGCTCCTCATAAAATCGCTGTTTTTATAAGGGAACTGTAGGGAAGGGCATAAAAAAACCTGTTCTTTCAAACAGGCTTTTCAAATTTATATTTTAATTTATTGCGTTACAAATCTTGTGATCTGATCACCCAATATGCGCCATGTAACTTCAGCAGAAGTGCTGAGTGTGTACAGCGATACATGTGTAAAGTCTGATGCAGAGCCGTTTGGCGAAGTAAATTTTCCGTATCCAAGCAATATTTTACTGCTGCCATCTACCCAGCGAACAGATACAGCATAATTAGACAGCGTACCGATACCCGCAACGACTGTATGCGTAAATTTCAATGTACTTGTAGCTGTGGCTACATCATAAACATAGATTTCTATTTGAGAAGAGGCATTCAATTTAGCATAAGCTATTTTTGAACCGTCACTACTCAGGCTGAAACCATTGGAGCCGATGACAGGGCCTACAGTTACCGGCGCGCCAATTACACTGCCGGAGATACTTCCTGTTTGTACGTTGCTTGGTGTGGTGAAATCAATAGCGGCATACCTGTTAAGTGCAGAAGAAACTGAGGTTATTAAAGGTGTTCCCGTAGCTATTGCGGCTAGTGTAGCCTGATTTGTGCCGTCAATATTTATTGATTGTAATGTATTTGTGAATGTAGAAGGAGGAGTAAATGCTGCCTGGTAAAAGATTATCTTATCTGCAGTTGCCCTCAGCAATACATATTCCGGGCCGCCTGCAGGCATATTTTTCAGAACTGTAAGTGCTGTTCCGTCCTTATTTACACTATACAGCTTTATGGTCTGGGTTGTACTAAAATTGTAATGGAGGAAATAAATTTTATTTGCATCGGGTGAAAGAACCGAGGAACCTATGTATGAATTTGTGTTCAGGGTATCTATACCTGTTACTAAAGTGCGGTTCGTACCTGTGAGTGACGTCGAGTAAATTTTAGCAGTATCCACATAAAATATATCTGCTGTAAGGGGTACAGGCACGGGAGAAGGAAGTGGGGTTCCGCCGGGGTTAAGAATAGTTGTAACGCCTTCATTAGTGCAGGATGCAGCGCCAAGTGTAATGATCGCACCGAATAACAGCAATTTTAAATTCTTCATAATTGATAAGTGTTTTTTTGTTTTGATAAAAGATGGTGCAAATTTACCCTGATCATAAAGTGCTCAAATACCGTCCACAGGGTATATTTGCTAATCAGTTGCTCCTTATCTGTTTCATCTCATCAAATTAAATCTCCTTTTGGCATAGAAGTTTATACTGAGTTGCGCCTTACCCGGTTTATCTGTTATATTTTTTAGAATGAACAACACCTTTAATAAAGTTATTATTCCCCATAATGAAAAAGAGCGGTTAAAAGCCCTGGAATATTTCGAAATCCTGAATGAATTGCCTGACAGGTACTTTTCAAACCTCGCACAAATCGTCGCACATACTTTCAATGCTGAGATCGCTTTGGTTTCCGTGGTGGGCGGAGAGGAAGTTTTATTTAAAGGCAATCATGGCATGGAAGGGACCAATAAAACTGAAAGAGGGAAGAGCTTGTGCTCCCTGGCAATCCTTGACACAGAACCCACTGTTTTTAATGATGCATTAAAAGAACCCTGCCTGCTCAGCAATCCGCTGGTAGTCGGGGAGTTCGGCCTTCGTTTTTATGCAGGTGCGCCTATTACTACAAAGGATGGTTTTAATATAGGTTCAGTTTGCATTGTAGGCAAAGAGCCGAGACAGATCACAAACTCTGAAAAAGATCTGTTGGTGCTTTTTGCAAAGAATGCCATGATTGAACTGGAAACCCGAAGTGAGATAAAGAACAGATTATAAGTTTTGAATCAATTATTTTTTAATCAGGCTTTCTCAATATTTTTTCTTTTTTTTTGCCATTTGCCAGTTCATCTATAAGCTTATCTAAATACCTGACTTTTTTGGTTAGCGGGTTTTCAATCTCTTCGATTTTATACCCGCATATTACACCCTTAATCAAGTGAGCATTCTCGTTCAGATTTGCTTTTTGAAAAAAAGTGTCAAAGGTTACCTTCTCTGCAATCAGATCTTGCAATGTTTTTTCATTAAAACCTGTAAGCCACTCTATTACTTCATGTAACTCTGCCTGTGTTCTTCCTTTTCGCTCCACTTTAGTAATGTAATGAGGATATACTGAGGCGAATGTGAGTTTTGCGATACGCTCATCATGTTCGGGAGTTGTTTGCATACATATTAATTATGAATTTGTAAAGATCATTTTAAGATTATCAGTATCCCAACGGTACTTTAAATCCGAATTGAAAAACTATCCCTGCGCAGCCGGTATTCCTGCCGGTTGGAGATCTTTTTCCGACATTTCTTTCTCCCGGGCCAAACTCTTCAGCGCATTTATGCTCACATTAAGCTCAAATCCTACAAGTAAAGCCAGGGAATTAATGTAGATCAACGCCATGATCATCATCATGGTTCCTATGGAGCCGTACAGTGCATTATACCTTCCGAAATTATTTACAAACACAGAAAAGCCCAGAGATGCAAGCAGGCTGAGCGCCGTAGTAAGGAAAGTGCCCGGGGAGGCAAACCGCCAGCGTTTTTCCAGGGCGGGGGCATAGCGAAAAATAAGCCCCACAGCAAAAAATACGAGCAGGATGATCGGTATCCATCTTGTGTAATAAATAAGGGTTCTGAGCCAGGGCCTTTCTACGATCATTTCCAAAATAACGCCTTGCATGATAAGCAATGCGAGGTAGGTAAACAACAATCCGAAAAGGATAATGGTGAGCCTTAGCGCCGCCCCCCGCATTTGAATGCCTTTGCGTTTGCTGAAACCCGCGTAACCTTTATCAAATGAACGCATGATTCCCATCATACCGTTGGAAGCAAAGAAGAGGGAGAACAATAATGCGAATGATAGCAGCCCGATCTTGGTGCCGTCAATAAAAGAATCTACAAATGCGATTACCTGCTGATTATATTCCCTGGCAGGGATAATTTCATATATCAGCTTGTGCAACTCCACTTTGATACTGTTGCGGGAAATAAATGGCAGATTCGGAACAAGGGTGAAAAGGAAAAGTAAAGATGGCGGTATCGCCATGATAAAATTATAGGAAATGGCAGAAGCTCTTTCCGCAAAGCTGTAACGTAATAGTTGCCCCCGGAAATACTGCAAAACATCATATAGGGGGATCCCGCCAAAACCGGGGAGGTACCAGTGTTTGCTTTTATCCAGCCAGCCGGGTAAGGGAGTGTAAGATAATATGCGTTTTTTTATTTTATTCAACTGCAGATGTTTTACTGACCGGACTCCGCGTTCTGATTTTTGTTTATGATAAGGCTATCCAATGCGTTCTGATATGCTTTAGCAAAAAGCAAATGTTGTGCATACGTCGTTGCAAAATTAGAATAGCCTTTGAGGTCAGGTTTGGCTACAAAAAACATGAATTCAGTCTTCGGCGCATTGAGCACAGCATCAATTGTCTTTGCAGATGGTGTGCAGATAGGGCCCGGCGGAAGTCCGGCTTGGCGATAAGTGTTATATGGTGACTCATAAGCAAGGTGACTGTGACGAATTCTTTTCAGGCCAAAATTTCCCATCGCAAATTTTACCGTTGGATCTGCTTCGAGCTTATTGCCCCGAGCGATCCTGTTTATATATACACTTGCAATGAGGCCTTTATCTTCCGGTTTATTGGTTTCTTCTTCTACTATGCTTGCCATTGTGTACACCTGCGCAGGTGTAAGATTTTTATCAGCAGCCTTCTGCTTACGTTCTGCATTCCAGAATTTTTCCTCTGCTGTTTTTAGCCGCCCGAAGATCCTTTTAAAGCTGTTGTTCCAAAGAAACTCATATGTATCCGGTATTACTGCGGTCATTACAGTGTTGGTGTCGAGGCCGTAAGCGCTAAGAGAATCTTTTTCCTGCAGAAAGGAGATGACCTGAGCGGAGTCAGCTTCAAAGTTCTTTCCGATCTTGCCTGCAAGGTCCTGTTTAGTGCGTAACTTATTTATTACAAGTTTTACAGGAGATTGATTTCCTGATTTAAGCATTCTGATGAGGCTCAGCAAACTGCTGTTCTCTTTTATATCGTACCTGCCCGGCTTAATTTTATTTTTATATTTCAGCTGTGAAGCTAATTTCTCAAAAAAGAAACTCCCGGATATTACCTGCTGTTTTTTGAGTTCCTGTTCTACTTCATCATAAGAAGAACCTGTCTTTACATAAAAATACTTCTCTTCAGGGGCTGAAACAGTGGGTCCCAATACATTCCATGCAATCACCGCACCCACAACTAATAAAATTAAAACAGATAACCCAATGACCCTTTTCATAGTATGATAATATAGTGCGAAGTAAAATAAAAAACCCTGCCTTTGTGTAAAGCAGGGCATATTTAAAATGTTATAAACTTATTACGGTGTAGCAGGCGGTGGAGTAGTTGCAGGAGCAGGAGTTACAGGTGCCTGTGTACCCGGCATAGGAGCAGTGGTAGCAGGTGCCGCTTGCCTTTGCTGCGGGGTAGTGGTTGTATTTCTCAGCAATTCATCATTTTTAGAAGATGAAGTACCGTCTTTTGGAATAAATGCCGGTGAAATAATACATAATATACCAAGCACTGCTGCAAAAACCCAAGTTCCTTTTTCAAGCACATCTGTGGTTTGCTTTACACCCATCAATTGGTTGCCAAATCCGCCCAAACTCCCGGATAAGCCGCCACCCTTAGGATTTTGGATTAATACGATGAGGCCAAGAATAATAGAAGCAATTATTATCAGAATTCCGAATACAATGAGCATATTAAGTATTTAAAGAGTCAATTTTGGCTGCAAAGTAAGCACTTTTAGAGGGATTGAGCAAACTTAATTTGGTATATAACTCTATTGCCTTTTCCCGTTTATTTTGCAGGATATAGGCCTCAGCCATTGCTTCGGTGATAACATCCTCTTCGGCATTGCTCTTTTCTGCGAGTGAACGTACAGCTGTATCCACCGTGGCATCCCCGGCCTGCATTTTATCGGGGTGTACTTTTTTCATGGTTTTAAGCCAGGCAGTAAAACTTTTAAGTTGTTTGCCCAGTTTATCCGATTCTGCTACTGCTTCGCTGAGTTTGATACCCTGTGAGGCAAAATAATCAGATGCATGCAATGGTTCAAACAATAATTCTTCCTTTTTATTTTGCTGCAAGAAATTATCAGCAGTCTTATGCTCTGTTGAATGCGTGATAGGTGCAGGAGAGGGATTATCCGGCAACACGGCAGTAGTTACTTCCTCCGTGATCAGCTGTTTGTTCAGTAAAAAAAGGTCATTAAAAAATAAAGCAGTTCTTGCCGCTGTCTCTTCAAAACCGGGTTTTTGAGGAAGCAAAGTCTTTAACAAATAAAATTGAGCTACGCCAAAATACGGGTGTTGCTCGGTTACCTTTTCGAGCAGGGAATAATTATCCGTGCCCCCTTCCTTTGTTCGGAATATGTTTTTAAAAAAATCAGGCTGCGGCATGAGTCAAATCTAAAGGTAAATGATCACCAGTTAGAAAATATTTTATTAAAAATTTCATCTACAGTATTTTTCACAATATCATTTGTGAGGGTATTTTCCGCTTCGGTGAGCGATTGTGAAGCAGGGAAATCAAAATTCCGTGTAATATCAGCTTCAAAATTTTTAGTATTATCCAGCGTGTTTTTAAATATAAGGTGAAAACCGATAGTGAGCCTGTTTCCGCTTGCATTATTATTCTGGATACTTACAGTTGTGGTATAATATTGTGACACATATCCGCTTATGTCATAATGAGCGTCATCGTCATTTGTCTGCCTGAGCCGAGTAGTATTGATAACTTTTTGTTTGAGCCTTTCGGTTAGTAACGGGCTCAGCTGCGTATTCACGTACTGTGCTTTATTTTCCAGGTACTGAACCCTGAAGTTTTTTACCTCTACCGGAATAGGCGCGGTGTCTTTAAAAGAATATTTACAGGATGCATAGTTGAAGAGCGTTATGCAAATAACCAGTAGAATGAGAGTGGTGATATTTTTTTTAATAGTGTACAATTTTTGTTATTTAGAATTAGTAATCAGGAGTAGGAAGATGCATATTGTTAGCCCAAATTCCTGATTCAAAATTTCATTAAACCTACAGGTCTTCAATATCATATTCCTTGAGCTTGCGATATAATGTTCTTTCACTGATACCCAGATCAAGGGAAGCATCTCTTCTTTTTCCTCTGTGTTTTTTCAATGCCTTTATGATGAGTTCTTTTTCTTTATCCATGATGCTCAGCGATTCTTCCACATCTTCATGCTGATGAATATCATTGCGGTCATGAATTATCATTGAGGAGGACGATTGATTCCCGTAATTATTGCCGTTTCCGCTGACAGGGCTCAGTTCCCGGAAATTAGTTTCACCTGCAAAAGCGGGGGAACCATTTTCCCGTGAAGGATTTTGAAGAAGATCAAAAAACATTTTCTTCAGTTCATTGACATCTTTTTTCATGTCAAAGAAAAGCTTGTAAAGGATCTCTCTTTCGTTAGCGAATTCCGTTTGGCTCACGCCGCCGGCGCCTCCTGCAAGCACCGGCAGCCGGGGGTTGTTATTATCCGGTAAAAAACTCTTCAGTTGCTGCGCATTTACATTCTTGTCTTTGCTGAGAACGGAAATCTGTTCGGCTATATTTTTTAGCTCCCGTACATTTCCAGGAAAGCCATATGAAGCTAAAACGGTGCGTGCTTCTTCATCCAGTTGTACTGAGCCTGTTTTGTAACGATCAGCAAAATCTGCAGTAAACTTTCTGAAGAGTAATATGATATCTTCCTTACGGTCACGTAAAGCGGGTACCCTTATAGGTACTGTATTTAAACGGTAATACAGATCTTCTCTAAAACGGCCTTTGCTTGTATATTCGAGCAGTTCCTTATTGGTTGCTGCTATCACACGTACATCGGTCTTTTCTACTTTACTGCTCCCTACACGAATGTATTCACCCGCTTCCAGCACACGCAGTAATCTGGCCTGTGTACCCAATGGCATTTCCCCAATCTCATCCAGGAAAATGGTGCCGCCGTTAACGGTTTCGAAATATCCTTTGCGGCTGTCTGTTGCCCCGGTAAAAGAGCCTTTTTCATGGCCGAACAATTCTGAATCAATTGTGCCTTCAGGGATAGCACCGCAGTTAACCGCAATAAAAGGATTGTGCTTGCGGGCAGATAATGAATGTATGATGTGCGCAAAAACTTCTTTACCCACGCCGCTTTCGCCGTTTATGAGCACGCTCAGGTCGGTGTTAGCCACCTGGGTTGCTACATTGAGCGCATGGTTGAGAGCGGGCGAGTTGCCTATTATTGCAAACCTGTTTTTTATTGCCTGGTTATCCATTTTAATATTTTAAGCTAAAGAACTGCTTCACCAAACAAAGTCCCCGCTGTGCACCGATTTATTTTCACCATCACATAATCTCCCTTCTTGAAATCTTGTTTCGGAAATATTACTACCTTATTCTGATCGGTTCTTCCCTGTAATTCTTCCGGACTCTTTTTAGAAAAACCTTCTGCCAGCACTTTAAAAGTTTTGCCCACTTCTTTTTGCATGGTGCGCAATGAATGTATGCGATACAGATCAACCAGCTCCTGCAGTCTTCTCTTTTTTATATCAAGAGGCACATCGTCCTCAAATCGCCGTGCAGCAAGTGTTCCCGGCCTTTCAGAATAGAAATATAAATATGCAAGATCGAATTTGCAATGATCAAAAAGAGAAAGTGATGCCTGATGATCTTCTTCCGTTTCGGTACAAAAACCTGTGATCATATCAGTAGATAATCCACAATCGGGCAATATTTCCCTGATGCGATCTGCCTTTGCCAGATACCATTCCCGGCTGTATGTTCTGTTCATGAGCTGCAATACACGGCTGCTGCCGCTCTGCACGGGCAGGTGAATATAATTACAGATGTTCTCGTATTTTTTTATGGTAAACAGTACATCATCTGTAATGTCCTTCGGGTGTGAAGTAGAAAATCTAACCCGCAGCAGGGGAGAGACCTGCGCTACCATTTCTAATAAGTTTGCAAATGTCACAATCGTTGATCGTTGTCCGTTGGTCGTTGATCGGTTTGCCTCCGTCCAATTATAACTATCAACATTCTGCCCCAATAAAGTAACTTCCTTGTATCCTTCTTCAAACAACGACGTGCATTCCTGTACTATGCTTGCCGCATCACGGCTACGTTCCCTGCCCCGCGTAAAGGGTACTACACAAAATGAACACATGTTATTGCAACCACGCATAATGCTTACGAATGCAGTAACGCCGTTACTGTTTAAACGGATCGGCGAAATATCTGCATAGGTTTCTTCCCTGCTCAGTAAGACGTTCACACCTTTCTGACCTGTTGCAGCTTCTTCGATAAGCAAGGGAAGACTACGGTATGCATCCGGGCCTACTACAATATCAACCAGTTTTTCCTCTTCTATAAATCCGGCTTTTAGCCGCTCTGCCATACAACCCAGAACACCTACAATAAGACCGGGACGTTTCTTTTTTATACTGCGGAATTCGGTGAGTCTTTTTATTACTGTTGCCTCTGCTTTCTCGCGGATAGAACAGGTATTGAGCAGAATAAGGTCGGCAATTTCCGGCTCTTTTACAGCACCGAACCCTTCTTTATGCAGGATGGCTGCTACTACCTCACTGTCAGCAAAATTCATTGCACAGCCGTAGCTTTCTATGTAAAAACTTTTTTTGGGTTGTTCTAAAGCACAAAATGCAGGTACAAAGGCTTCCCCCTGCCTTTTTTCATCATGCTGTTTTGCTGTAAGTATGTGCTGCATTTTATTAATTTCCGGGCAGCAAAGATAAGATTTTGCAAGGGGAAAATGACAGGTTGGCAGTAGATTTACAAAGGCCTTATCACCCTGAAGTGAATATTCTTATCCTCCTTGGAAATGCCATATGCGGCAGAAAAAGCGATCTTATTGAAAGGAGAAATTATAATCCCGCCGCCGTAGCCTGTATGCCAGATGTTGCTGTTTTCACCTTTCAGCCATACTCTACCTGCATCATACAAAGCGAAGATGCCGAATTTGCCATTGTACAAATTGGTACGTATATCTGTAATGTACCTGATCTCATTTTGAGAAAAAACGGTGGTGTTGCCATAAAATCTTTCCCGGCGATAACCGCGTAAGGTTTGTGTGCCACCTATCATATTATATTGGTAAAACTCCGGATCACCCGACAAGCCTGCTGCGCCACCTCTCACCATCAGACCGAATTTCTTGCTTAAAGGAAGAAAAATATTTGCTTCAGCACCGTAATTTCTTACTGTATTAGAGCTTTTTCTAAGGTTGTCAGTAACACTTCCTGATACTAAAATTGCAAAACCCTTTGTAGGTAACACAGAATCATTGATATTTTGATATACAAATCCCGTCTCCGCGCCACCGTATAATTCATTTTTATTCTGAGCAGGAGTATTGATGCCGCTTTGCTTTATCAGAAACCTTCCGGTATCAGTTATTATGCGGTAGGTAGTGGTATTTAAACCAAAAAAGTATCTGAAACGATTATTGATTGTTCTGTCGGTATTCAACCTCCCTGTAAGTTCTTCGCTTCTTACTCTGTTGTAATCCCTGTTTGTTGTAGTTCTTGGAGTTTCATTACCCAATCCGTAAAAATTGGTCCACCGGACTGCGTCATAGTTTGCGTAGGTTCTCAGGTTCCACTTGGCCAATGCCTGTAGAAAATCAGACCTGTAAGTACTGCTGATTGCATTTTGGCTGATGGAATATTTTGAATCCACATAATGCGTAACCGCATTTACTGGCTTCCGCCATTTTTGCTGTACTTTTTTAAACGCCAGCCCTGTATATATTCTGTCCTCCCGATTGTAAAACAGCAGAGGCCGAATGCCGCTCTTGCTGTAATTAAAATATTCGTAATTGTATTTGTTTATCGAACTGTCAGTTGACGTGATCAATTTCGTTTCTGAAGTTTTGTT
>JBGTJG010000302.1:0-3134 GCA_041745235.1 Ferruginibacter sp.
AGTGGGAGATATATTATAAAATCAGTGCTTTATCGCAGGTAAAAGGAATGAAACAGGTGCAAAAACTTTCGATATCGGAGGTAAAAGCACATCAATTGATGCAAAAAGGCCTGAAGCCTGAGGTTAAAGCACTCATATCGGGGCAAAATGCATCGAAGCCGGTGCAAAATGCACTGAAACCGGAGGTAAAAGGTCTGAGATCGGAGCAAAAAGGTCCGACTTTGAAGGTAGCATTACCACTTTAATTAAAATATACACATAAAAAAGCCGCTATGATGGCGGCTTTCAATTTTTATGATAACCCTATAGGTTTAAGCAACCGGAGCGGGTGCCGGTTTCTTACGGGTGCCCGGAAACCTGACAGCAAGATCTTCGTAAATGGCTTTAGCATTTTGCACGTTGTTCTTTTCTCCCTGTTTTACGAAATTATAATACTGAAGTGCTGAAATGAATGCTTCGCTTCCACTGATCATTGCTGTATCCTGAATGTTGTTGACCAATTGATTGGCCTGAGTAAGCAAAGGTTTTAGAGTATTGTAATTGTCAACATCAGTTTTAAATTCCGCAGTGTTCATAAAATTTGGAACAAACTCAGGATTGGTTCCTGTGTAATCGAATGTTTTAGTAACAAAGGCAATTGTTTTGTCGCTTGTTTTTGGTATCTGTTCCCGTTCTTCTGTTGTAAGCGGAACAATGTAAGGAGCAAGCAAAGTTTCCACTTCTGCGACAAAATAATTCTTTACAACGGCAACCGGTTGTTTACCCTATCTGCCCCATTAAATCAACACTCTACCCTTTTAACTGTTACAGGCTGTTTACCTGCACCAGCGGCCCATTCTTTGTTACTGCTATAGAAACGATCATGTATGAAAAGGATATATCTGACAGCGCTGTTTGCTTTATGCATGGCAGGCGTAACAGCACAGGCAAGAACATCTGCAAAGAAAAAAACCACTTCAACCCAAAGTGCGAAAGCGGTTCGCAAAGCAGGCGCAAATGTTTCTTCAGAGTTGAGTGTAAGAGATAGGATAAACCAGCGGTTAAAAGATTCTGCGGCATCAGCAGGTACTTCAGTAAATACAACTGCATCAACAGTTATTAATGGCATTACTGTTCCGGCTGCTGCTTCAACCAATGCGAATTCCGCTACATCGGCCAATGCAACAACAGGTACCGGCGTACGAACAACAACTTCAACCACTCAGAGCAGTAATGGATCATCAACAATTACCGGAGGTAACAGTGTAACAAATACCGGATCACCGGTGCAGGGGCGGCCTATTCCGGGTACCATTCCTGTAACGCCATCGAACGGTGCAAATGTTGAAGGAAAGCCGGTCACGCAGGAGCAGACAAAATCCAGTGCTACTGATATAAACCGCACACAGATGAATGCCATCAATGGAAATCAGGCAGCATCTGCAGTTCAAAATCCAAATAATACAACAAAGAATATTACTACAAACCTGATCGGCGAAAGTCAGTGGGGAACCAATCAGATAGGAGAAAATCAATGGACACCACCAAATAATATCATCACCGGTTTTACCCGCGATTTTCCTGCAATACGAGGTGCAACATGGACAAGAGATAATGCCATGAATACATTTTCGGCCCGTTACAGAGCAGGCGATCTCTGGACTTCATCGACCTATAATATGAACGGTATGCAGGTAGAAACCAGAACAGAAATGCCATTAACAGGAACGTGGCCTGAGCCGGTAACTTCATTTAAAGGCAGGCAGAGTGCAATTGTTGACCTGAATCGTATCTCGAGAGTTGAACGTCCGGGCAGAGAAAGTTTATACGAAGTAAGACTAAGCACCGGCCGGATTGCCTATATAAACAGCAGAGGTGAAGAAGTAGCATTGCAATAATAAAATATAATCATTAACTTGGGTTATTGTTAAATGATTTTCGTTTGATAGTTTACTTAAACCCCGATTTTATTTCGGGGTTTTTTTATTGGTTATGTTTCACTAAAAAATGTCATCACGAATCAGTTTTCACCCGACTAAAGAAATGATTTCATAAAGTTCATCAACCTGATATTCTTCATCTCATTTTTCTTTCCCATAGTTTCCTACCTTACTACCGGCAATGAATAATAACGACAATTTCATATTCCGCGAAGCGCAGATCTCAGACATAAAACAAATGCAGGTGGTACGGCATCTTGTAAAAGAAAATGTTTTATCAGATTCTTCTTTTGTTACCGATGCTGATAATGAAGAATACATAACGGTTCGTGGTAAAGGATGGGTTTGCGAAGTAAACGGAACTATTGTTGGGTTTTCGGTTGCTGATCTGAAAGAAAAAAATATATGGGCCCTGTTTGTTGATCCTTCTTACGAAGGCAAAGGCATTGGAAGAAAATTGCATAATATGATGCTCGACTGGTACTTTGCGCAATCAGAGCAAAAAGTTTGGTTAGGTACATCTCCCAATACAAGAGCAGAAGCTTTTTATCGTATGGCAGGCTGGAAAGAAACGGGTTTGCATGGCAAAGACGAAATTAAATTCGAAATGACCTCCGACGCATGGAAGAGAAGATTTTAGAATGACTGCCTTATCCTTACTTCAGCCATGGGCAACACTCGTTGTGATTGGTGCTAAAAAGATTGAAACACGATCATGGTCCACACCCTACAGAGGAAGATTATTAATACATGCAAGCCTTGGTAAAGCCGGCAGCTTTTTTACAAATGAACCTCTGTTTTCTAAATACATTCCTGATTTTAAAGAACTTCCCTTCGGAGCAATTATAGGCGAAGTAATTCTTACAACTATTTTACGGGTTGAAGATTTTGATCTGTCAGATTCTGATATGAACAGATTAACACTTGAAGAAAAAGCGTTTGGAGATTATTCCAACGGACGGTACGGATGGCTGTTTGAGGATGCAATTGAATATGAAAAACCCATTCCTGCAAGGGGTCATTTGCGGTTGTGGCATTTTGAATAATTACCATCGACTAAAGATTATTTGCAACAACAAAATGCGGATAAAACAGCCACATCCACTTAATTTAAGCATTCGATAAGTGATAATCTCTTATCCTATAATTTGATATTCAGCTCATTATTCATTTCGTTATCCCCATAAGTGATTTTGGCACAGTTTTGTCTAATAT
>JBGTJG010000303.1:0-4068 GCA_041745235.1 Ferruginibacter sp.
CAGCGAGTAAATGTGCCTGCCGAAACAGCAGAAAGCAATTTTACACCGCAAATTATTCCACGTATCTCACTGCTGAAAAAAATAACAGGTTTTGGCTCTGCCTATATCTCATACAGCAAAGGATATTCCCCGCCTACCATAGACGAGATACATGCAAGCGATGGAAAATTTAATCGTGAGCTTAATGCGGAAAAAGGGACAAATTATGAGCTGGGGTTTAAAACTAATCTGATCAGAAATATTTTCAGCGCCGATATTTCTTATTATTTGTTTCGCCTTCAAAACACCATTGTAAGCCGAAGGGATGCAAGCGGTGCAGATTTTTATTTGAATGCGGGGAATACAAAACAAAAAGGAATTGAATATTCCCTGATCTATTTTCCTATCGATAAGCCCGGGAAACCATTATCAAAATTGAGGTTCCGGGCAAACGGAACCAATGTAAATGCCCGATTCGGCGAGTATCAGCAGGGAACGGCAAAATTTACCGGCAATAGACTTACCGGCACTTCGCCATTTATTTTTTCATTGCTATCAGATCTGCAAACTGCTGCCGGTATCTACACGAACATTACATATACCTATACAGATAAAATACCGGTGAATGATGCAAATACATTTTTTGCAAAAGCCTTTAATCTCCTTTTTGTGAAACTCGGTATTGAAAAAAAGCTGACTGACAAAATCCAAGGCGATTTTTTCGGATCATGGTCAAGAGGTTTTAATAAAAATTACAGCTTGGGTAACGATCTTAATGCCGCGGGCAACAGGTTCTTTAATCCTTCAGCCCGGCAAGCGTTTAACGGCGGTATCAAAATCATTTTTCTCTGATAAGGGTTCCCATCACCCTCCAAATAATATCCTTTTATATTTGCAAAAAAATTCCCCATGTTTGACTTTGGGCAGCTTGCTTTAAAAGAGATCATAACTGTATCATTTACGCTCTTTGCTGTTATAGACATGCTTGGTTCTGCGCCGATACTTATTTCTCTTAAAGCTAAAATGGGCGGTGAAATTAAAAACGTACAGGCTACTTTGGCATCCGGTGCACTGATGATCCTCTTTCTTTTTTTAGGAAGGCAATTTTTACATGTACTGGGGCTTGATGTGAAATCATTTGCGGTTGCAGGAAGTATAGTGATCTTTATTATAGGTCTGGAGATGGTTTTAGGGCTTGAGTTTTTTAAGCCCGAAAAAAATGCGACCAGCGGCAGTGTCGTACCCATTGCTTTTCCTCTGATTGCAGGAAGCGGGACACTTACAACAATTATGTCTTTGAAAGCTAACTATGATGATGTAAATATCCTGATAGGCATCCTTATAAACTGTGTGGTAATATTTCTTGTGCTTGGTTCGTTGAAATGGATAGAACGTGCATTGGGGCCAAATGGTTTATTGGTAGTAAGAAAATTTTTCGGCGTAATTTTGCTGGCGATTGCGGTAAAAATATTCGGTACCAATATCGTGAAGTTTGGTAAGTAAGCTATAAAATGGCCTCGTAGTACAATGGATAGTATATGAGTCTCCGAAGCTCCGGATCCAGGTTCGATTCCCGGCGAGGCCACTTTTTCAATAATTTTTTCAGGCACTTACTTTCCTTTTTTCATCTTACAAAGCCTTTATATTCCAAGAAAACCACACCGTGATCTCAATTTCTCGTAACACTATTAGCTGATCTTGCAGAAGTGTTTATGTATTTACCCGTTTTGTATGTACATTCTTCATTACGGCACGATTATTACAGCAGTATATATGAATCTAACACAGCAGCTCCAATCTTTTAAGGCAGTTGGGCTTTCCTTCCTTTAAAACATGCGTTTTAACTTCTTTCTGTAAGAGATACTAATATCTAATTAATGCATTAAATGCGCTATCAACGCATTGGCAATTATACAATCACACATATGTGTGATAAAGTAAAATTGAATTGAGAACATCGATCTAAACAACGCTACATTATTATAAACTTTTTTGTGCATACACATTTGCGCAGCTTTTAACCACTAAACAAAAATTCAATATGAAAATCAATTTCCCATTATCCCGAAACGGGGATAATAAACTTCCCATGCAAAAAAAACTTTCGGGTTTTTTACAAAATGCCTGGATTATGTTATTGCTCCCCGCAATGGTAATTACAGGATGTAAAAAAATAACCGAAGAGCCGGGGATCACAGGTGTGTGCCCCATTGTAGTATCTACAATCCCTACCAACGGTGCTACGGCGGTAAGTCTGAACTCCGCAGTTACTGCTACATTTAATGAAGTGATGGACCCGGCAACCATCAACAGTTCTACATTTATACTAAGGCAGGGATCTGTACAGGTTGCCGGCTTAGTTACTTATTCCGGCATGACGGCGGTGTTTACACCTGCAGTTAATTTTGCTCCCAATACAGTTTATACAGGGACAATTACCACCGGCGCAAGAGACCCGCAAAGAAATGCGCTCCAGGAGAATTATGTGTGGAGCTTTACCACAGGTGTGGCACCGGATACTATTCCTCCCAGGGTTATTTCTACTGATCCTTTTGACGGTGAAACTAATGTGGTGATCTCTAAGATAATCAGTGCAACCTTCAGTAAAGTAATGAACCCGGCTACAATTAATACTACTACATTTACACTTAGGCAGGGCACTACTCCAATTACCGGTACTGTTACTTATACCGGCAGCACGGCAAGTTTTACACCCGCTTCCTCTTTAGCTTTCAATACAACATATACAGCAACTATTACTACCGGAGCTACTGATATGGCAGGTAATGCGCTTGTAAGTAATTATGTATGGAGCTTTACTACCGCCCCTGCGCCGCCAGATGGTACGCGGCCCACAGTTATTTCTACTGACCCGGCGCCCGGCGCAACAGCCGTGCCTCTGAACAAAATTATTTCAGCCACTTTCAGTGAAGTAATGAATCCCGCCACGATCAACAATACTACTTTTCTGTTAAGGCAAGGGGCCACACCGGTTCCCGGAACAGTAACATATTCCGGTACAACCGCACTCTTTATACCTTCTTTAAACCTGTTGCCGAGTACTGTATATACTGCAACTATTACAACCGGTGCACAGGACCCCGCAGGTAACGGCTTACTGGCTAATTACGTTTGGAGTTTTACAACGGCAGCAACCCCACCGCCACCGCCCCCACCACCGGGACCTACACCACCATTAGGTAGTATTGCACTGTTTGGTTCATTCGGCGGAAGTGCGGGGATAACAAATCAGGGTTTACTTACCCGAATAAATAACGGAAGCATCGGTACTACGGGTGTATCTACTTTGATCACAGGATTTACTGACCTTACTACAGGTGATGTTTATACAGTAACACCTTTAAACAATGGCCTGGTATCAGGCAGGATACATACCGCGCCACCACCTCCGGGAAGCGCTGCATCTCTTGTTATTGCCACACAGGCATTGGCTGATGCAAATACACTGTACAATAATCTTTCCCCGGCAAACAGGCCTCTCGCAACTGTTCAGAATGCAGAACTCGGCGGATTGACATTGCCACCGGGTGTATACAGATCGGCAAGCGGGCCGTTTATGATCACAAACGGTAACCTTACCCTTGATGGACAGGGAAATCCTAACGCAGAATGGATATTCCAGGCTGCTTCCAGCCTTACGGTTGGTGTAGCAGGGCCTACAGGAGCAAAAAGCATAACACTTATCAATAGTGCCCAGTCCCGTAATGTTTATTGGTATGTGGGCAGTGCAGCTACCATAAACGGTGCAGGCGGCGGTACTATGGCAGGTACAATCGTGAGTTCCGCAGGTATGACCTTCTCTACTGCAGGCAATGCTGCTATAACAGTATTGAACGGCAGAGCTATATCACTGAATGCATCTGTTACTATGGTAAACACAGTCATTAACGTTCCTTAAGAAACATAATATATGCGTCGTTTGGCGGCGCACATATTTCTTTAAACAGCAAATCATTTTAAAAATATTATCATGTTACACAATTATATAAAAAAACAAAAAGGTGCGCTGATGCTTTGCCTGTTGATCTTATCAGGTATCGGGGCAAATGCACAAACAAAAGCAAGGGT
>JBGTJG010000304.1:0-3083 GCA_041745235.1 Ferruginibacter sp.
CTCGGCTTCACAGTAAGATTTAAAGTGCGTACACTGTCACAATTGTTTGCTGCAACCAAAGTATCCGAATAGGTCCCTGTGGCGGTGTAACCGAGAAAAGATTGGCCTGCGCATATAGTCTGCGTAATTGTAGAAAACGAACGCGGTTTAACCGTAAGATTCAATGTGCGTATACTGTCGCAGCCATTGGAACCTGTGAACGTATTAATATATTGTCCGCTCACAGTGTAACCTGCAAACGTCTCCCCCTGGCAGATAATTTGATTAACCGTAGTTGTAATTGGGGGATTTACGGTTAAGTTCAATGTCCTTATGCTGTCGCAACCGTTTGCCCCGGTAAATGTGTTTACATAAGTGCCAGCGGTGGTATACCCGCCGTAATTTCCCCCGGAGCAGATCGCGGCATCGATAGTAGAATATGTTTTTGGGCGGACCAGAATATTGACGCTGTCAAGATAAATTCCGCAACCGGGAACCGTAACACTGACATAATAAGTTCCCGATGAAGTCAAGGCTACATTGTTTAAAACAGGATCGGGAACATTTGAATTGAAGCCTGCCGGGCCTGTCCAAACATATAGCGCAGAAGAAATAACTGAGGAACTAAATGTAATATTGGCCCCCTCACATGGTGTGGAATTACTTGCTGAAGCATTCGCACGCACAGTGTTATAGTCAGTAAGATATCCAAAACTTAATCCTGATAAAACACCGCCTTGCATAAAGCCTAACTGAAACAGATGTGATGTATTATCAATTTTTACGGTTGCGCCGGTCGGATAAGAAGAAACAGGCAAATTAACTTTAGCAAAATACCATTGCCCACCTGTTCCGGTTACTACTGAGAACTGAGCAGCTGTTATAATACCCGTCAAATTATTAATCAAAAAATTCCCCTGCCCTCCGTTTCTCACTAAGAGCGTTATTATTAACCCCTCAGGAGAACTCCTGCTTATTGAGGCAGTACTATTACCGGTACAATTAATCTTGGGAAGAATAGCAGAAGCCATTTCACAGCCTGCCCCCGCCATTTGATACGCATATGCAGGTAGTGATGTTTGAATATAAGTTGAAGGGTTGTTCATGGATAATTCCGCACTTTGCCCGGCATTTAAAGTAGTTATAATTACCCCATCCTGATTTATAACAGTACCGTTCTGAGAAGCAGTTATGTAAATTTTATCATAAGGGAAATTCAACTGGCTTCTGATAGCAATGTATTCTGTTCCTGTAATATTTACAGGAACCGTTTGGTCGCCTGCCAGATCCTGGCAATTACCCCCAAAAACAGGCCCCCCGTTTAACAGGTCATCTTCAAGAGTAACAGCGATTGGTTTTGTAGAAGTTATGTATGAGCCTTCTAAATGTTGGCTTGCAGCGGGCGATGACGCTTCAGCCGCATAGGTCTGCCCCTTATTCAATACGATAGTAAATGGAATGTTTGCGGGGCGACCTACAATGTTTTTTGAAGGATTTATGGTAACTGACGTATTATCTTCAGTAGCAACGATATTAAAAGATGAATAAGGCTCCACATTTGGACTTCCATAAATCATATTGCTTAAGGAATACTGAGATGAAATGTAAAATTGATTACCTAATGCATTTTTCCCTTTTAATGCAAATATTTCCGGATTAGGGGCACCGGCATTAACTTCATAATAAACTGAAATTTTATTAGTAGCAGTTATTTTCAGTCCTCTGTTTTGAACAACATTCCCGGGAGCGCATTCAATAATATTTATTTGGGAAGTAAGATTTATTGATTGAGTTGTATATGCAGGTAAGGTAAGTGTCTGGATCATAAAACCCGCGTTTGCGGGTTGAGAAACGGTAACTGTACTTGGAGACTGAAATGAAGATATCCTCAAATGGATGGGTTTATCTAAATTACCTATTTCAGCTACATCAGGTGCAGCAAACCAAAATGCTGTATCCGTTTGACCATAAGATTGCAAGGTTGATAAAATGAAGAGAAACAGTAAAAGTTTTCTCATAGATTTTAATTATCCATCATCAATTTTACCAGATCTGTAAAAGATACTGCAGGTTTATACCCGATAGATGCTATAGTAGAATTGTCTGAAATCAATGATTTATAGGGCGATACAAAATTATGGTTTTCTTTTATATAATTCAAATAATCACGGTTCGCATACTTAAAGCATTTTTCGGTCCATTCCCTTATAGAATATCCTTCCCCACTGCTTATGTTAGCTTCCAATATGATGTCCTGATTTACCAATAACCAAATACCCTTTACAACATCCTCGGCATACGACCACTCTTTTATAACTTTTAAATCACCTATTTCCAGTTTCTCATTACTGCCCGCCGCAATTCTTTGTACAGCTGCGCTTATTTTTTTTGTTACGTGTCTTTCGCTCCGTAACGGGCTATCATGATTAAAAAAATAACCCACATAAACTTTTAACCCTAAGTTACGAAAATACCTTGCTGCATAAACACTTTGTATGCGGCTGACAGAATAGGGATCATTGGCTTCGAATGGATCAGTTTCCTTTATAGGAACGCCTTCGTTACGAAACTGTAGCCCGCTGCCGGAAATAAAAACTTTTGATGATGGAGAAAATTTCTTTACTGCTTCCAGAATATTGAGTGTTCCGGTAGCAATTGTTTCGTGATTTTCAAAAAGGGCATCGTGGCGGGTTGTCGAATTTGCTGCCAGATGAAAAATATACTCCGGTTGCACTTTGCCAATTAGATAGCATACTTCCTCAAAACTTGAGATATCCGTTCTTAAAAAATCCCCACTCCTGCTGATACCGATTACTTTAATACCCTTGTCCTTTAAAAGTTCGCCTAAGTAGTACCCATCCTGCCCGTTGGCACCAAATATTACCGCAGTAACTTCAAGAGATTTATTTACCATAAGCGTGTAAAGAGCTTTTATTTGTGGGAAGCGATCGTTTTAAAAATGGCTGTGTATTCATCGGCACATCTTTGCCAGGAAAATGTTTCAGCACGTTGCAATCCTGCAGCTTCATATTTTTTTCTTAATGAATCATCTTTGTACATTCTGGTCATAACTTCGCAAAGTGCGTCCTCATCCTTAGGTGGTA
>JBGTJG010000305.1:0-4296 GCA_041745235.1 Ferruginibacter sp.
GGCATTGCATCCCTTGCAATGTTATTTCCATTTTTGCAGGTTTTATTTAAAGTGAATATGAGTAGTTCCCCCGCTGCTAAGGCAGTAAATTTTTCCCCCTTTGAGTGGATCAAGGAAAAAGTAGGGGATATGGTTAATTCCGGCGATGAATTGCATGCACTGAGTATGATATGCGTGCTTATTATAGTGAGCATTGTTTTAAAAAACCTGTTTTTATATCTGTCTATCCGTTCCTTAATGCCCGTAAAAAATAAGGTAGCTACAAGATTTAAGATCGAAATATTTAATAAGGTTCTGAGTCTCCCCATCGGCTATTTCACAGAACAGAAAAAAGGAGATCTGATCAGCCGCATGACCGGCGACGTAGGACAGGTAGAATCTTCCGTTCTTGGTGCCCTCGAAGGCTGGGTAAGGGATCCGTTGCAGATAATTGTGAATCTCATAATTCTTTTTACCATTAATGTAGAGCTCACAATCGTCATTCTTTTCTTTATACCGATAATGGGGTTTTTTATCGGGCGATTGGGACGGTCATTGAAGAAGCCATCAGTCATGATTGCGGAGAAAAGCGGGGAATCCCTCGGAATATTAGACGAGACACTGGGAGGACTACGGGTAATAAAAGCTTTTAACATTGAAAAAAATGTACGCCAAAAGTTTTCAGATAACAGCTATGAATTGCTCAGGATCGGCTTGAAAATAGGTAACCGCCAGAATCTTGCTTCCCCTGTAAGTGAGGTACTCGGCGTAATGATGTTTACCGCCATATTATGGTACGGCGGGGGAAAAGTATTGGGAAATAATCCGGATATTCATCTGGATGGTGCAATGTTTTTAGCTTACATGGCTTTGTTTTACAACATTATCAGCCCTGCTAAAAGTATCTCCGGTGCGTTCGGTAATTTGCAGCGAGGTACAGCTGCAATAGCCCGGATAGAAGAAGTATTAACTACACCGGTTACAGTAGATGAAAATCCCAACGGCCTTAAAATAGAGACATTCAGGGATAGCCTGGAATTCAGAAACGTGAGTTTTTATTATGAAGATGTTCCTATCCTAAAAAATATAAGTCTTAAAGTAGAGAAAGGAAGAACAGTAGCGCTTGTTGGCAGCAGCGGAGCAGGTAAATCTACACTGGCTGATCTCATTCCCCGTTTTCATGATGCAGGCAGCGGAGAGATTTTGTTGGATGGGGTGAACATTAAAGATTATTCGCTTTTCTCTGTACGCAGCCTCATGAGTATTGTAACGCAGGAGCCCATTCTTTTTAATGATACTATTGCAAATAATATTGCGCTGGGTATGGATAATGCTTCCCGGGAGGATATTATTGCTGCGGCCCGCATAGCCAATGCTCATTCTTTTATTGAGAAAAAGGAATTCGGTTACGATACCAATATAGGTGACAGGGGTATGAAGCTGAGCGGTGGGGAAAGGCAACGCCTTACCATAGCAAGGGCAGTACTCAAAAATCCTCCTATACTTATTTTGGATGAAGCAACATCTTCATTAGATACAGAAAGCGAACGGCTGGTACAGGATGCAATTAATAATTTAATGGAAAACCGCACATCTGTTGTAATTGCACACAGGCTCAGCACTATTAAACATGCAGATGAGATCATCGTTCTGCGCAAGGGAGAGATCGTAGAACGGGGAACTCATGCAGGCCTGATTGAACAGGATGGCTTTTACCGCAAGCTGGTGGAAATGCAGGAGGTAAAGTGATGATCTTTTATTGCATGGGTACCTCTACTGCCAGTAATTCTGCATCTTCGGAAACTTTAACTTCGAAGATATCTGTTTCTGATATTCCAACAGCATCTCTTGTCTCATATTGGATCCCGTCTGCTTCAATACTTCCCTTTATTACAACAAGATAAACACCGTTTCCCTTAAATGCATTTTCATAACGGATCGTTTCACCAGCTTTAATGTTTGCAAGGGAAAACCTAGCATCCTGATTTATCCAAAGTGCATTATCCTCTTCTCTGGGTGAAACTACAACCTGCCATTTTCCTTCTCTTTCACTCACATCAAAACTGCGCTGATCATACCGCGGCTTAATATTTCTTTCTTTCGGGAAAACCCAAAGCTGGAAAAGTGTTACGGGTTCTGTCGGTGATTCATTTGCCTCAGAATGCTGTACACCGGTACCTGCACTCATTATTTGCACATCGCCTGCTTTGATGATCCCTGCGCCGCCGGTACTGTCTTTATGTTTTAATGCACCGGAAAAAGGAATAGTAACAATTTCCATGTTGTCATGCGGATGAGTAGGAAATGCGCCCCCTCCTGCAATCCAATCATCGTTCAGTACTCGCAGCTGACCGAAATGCACCTTAGAAGGGTTATTCCAGCTGCCAAAACTGAAGTAATGGGCAGGCTTCAGCCAGCCGTGATCTGCTGTTCCTCTTTCATGTGACCTTGTGACTGTTGTTTTCATGAGAATAATTTTGATGTTTAAACATCAAATAATATACCGGCATACTTTCCTGACATTTTTGCTTAGTCAATTGCAATTTGAAAACATTCCGCGGGTAGATAACTAAGACCTGATAACTTAAGTGCAGGGTTTAATTTAGCCTGCCGAAGTCCTCTTCCGTTAATGCTGTACTTATATCATCTTCGCGATCTTCATTATATTCCAGGATAAAATTGTTCATGCCTTCGCCCATCATGATCAGGAGGTATTTTTGCTGCACAAGCTCGAGCATATTCAGAAAAATGAAAATGGCATGAATGCGGTTTTCGCATACCTCAAAAATCTTGGAGAAAGAGAGCGTTTTTTCTTTCTTGCTGATATCAAGCATATAGGCCCTTATTCCTTCCATGCTGTAATTATATTGTATAACTGTATGGACAGGCTTGTGGTTCTTTTCATGCAGCCGTTGCGCTACTTTTTCAAATGCTTTCATTAGCCGGAACAGCGTAAGCGTTTGTATTTCTGTGCCTTCTCCCGCCTCTTCACCTATCTGAGAAAGTTCCCTGTGGAGGTTACCTCTTTTTATCATCAGCATGCGCTCTGCTTCCATTTCCGCCATTTTTGCAGAGGCTTCCTTAAACTTCTTATACTCCAGTATCTTATTAATAAGTTCCTGGCGCGGATCTATTTCATTTCCGGCTTCATCCAGTTCCTTGCGTGGCAGGAGCATCTTGGCTTTTATTCGCATCAATGTGCTGATGAACAGTATAAATTCACTGCTCACTTCTATATTGAGCTTGCCGCTTTCCCGAATATGATCCAGGAAATCGTTTGTCAATTTGGTAATGGGAATATTATAAATATCCAGTTCATCTCTTTCTATAAAGAAAAGCAGCAGGTCAAAAGGTCCCTCAAACTGTTCAAGTTTGATCTGATAAGAGGTAGTATCGTTGCTCACTGGTACGGTTTAATTATGGATTCATGTGTATATCAGCCCCGCCTTTAGCGGCAGAGCCGTTGTTTTTTCTTAACTCATCCCTTATTTCTATAAGAAGAATATCTGTAGAGCTTGGCCCTGCGACGATCTCTTTTTTGGCAGAAAACCTGTTTGCCGATTTTATGATCAGAAAGAGAACAAGGGCAATCATGATAAATTTAATAACGGCAGCAAGGAATTTTCCGTATTTCACCCCATTTTTTGCAAGCTGATCAAGGTCAGATACGCCTGCCGCTTCCATTGACGGTTTTAATAATAAGGGAGTGATAACATCATCTACAAGCGATGAAATAATAGCGCCGAAAGCAGCAGCAATGATAACAGCTACTGCCAGGTCTATAATATTTCCCTTCAGTGCAAAGGCACGGAATTCTTTTATGAAGCCCATAAGGTGATGTTTTAGGTAAAATAAAAGTACATCTTTTGAAATAAATACGGCTTAATTCAAAGTTTTAAGCATGTCAACGAAATAGATGCACCTTTGCGAAAATTTTCCTTTTTGAACAGCTCAGTATTTAATTGGTTCCTCTTCATCCTTCTTTCATTTATATGGGGCAGCAGTTTTATTCTGATGAAAGAAGGCCTGATGGCACTAACAGCTTTTCAGGTTGCTTCAATCAGGGTTATTTCTTCAGGTTTGGTTTTGCTCCCGGTCGCTATCCGGCATTTCAGTGCTGTCCCAAAAAACAAGCTCGGAACAATATTTCTCTCCGGAGTGCTAGGAAGCCTGCTGCCGGCATACCTGTTTTGTATAGCAGAGGAGCGAATAGACAGTGCACTCGCCGGTACACTTAATGCCCTTACACCGGTGTTTGTGATCATAATGGGAGCTTTGTTCTTCAACAGTAAAACAACTGCTATTAAAATAGCAGGA
>JBGTJG010000306.1:0-1949 GCA_041745235.1 Ferruginibacter sp.
GAAATTGTGGCTAGGGGTGTTTTAAACTCATGGGTCATGTTATTGATAAAGTCAGACTTTATTTCCCCGAGTTTCTTTTGCCGCAGCAGAGTGCGAATGGTTAAAAAGAATGCCGCAATTATTATAAGTGTAAATAAAACCGCGCCTAAAATGAACCAGGTGAGCTCTTTGAGCACTATGGAGTTTTGATGCGGAACAATAATAACCAGAAACTCGGTAGGAGAGAGATTTTCCATTGCACTGCCGCTCGGCGCCATCAATTGGATAACATGATTAACGTTGTTTGTTGAATCGGTATAAAATTTCATAAACCTATCGCTGGATATCTGGTCGCCCGCAAAAGTTCCTTCAGTAACCGCAAATTCATAAGGAACACCTTTGAGATTATTTGCATCCAGAGATTTTCGTATTATTGTCTTTATCTCATCCTTACTAAAACGGTTGATTACAGTGTTCCTGGTGAAATCGAAACCCAATCTATCAGTAGGAATAAGCAGGTCACTTTTTTGCGGAAAAGGTATTATTAGCTTTTCTTCCATCAGCATTTCTGCTGCTCTTTGTGTACTTTTATTCACATTATCCCTAAGCTGCTGCTCCCGATATTGCTTATTGCTCCTTAACCAAAGTACCTGAAAAAAAATAAGCCCAAACAAACTTATAGTAATGAGGATAGTGATAAGAGGGAAAGTTTTCTTCATAAAGATGTGCAACCTGTTTGGGCTGCAAAGGTAGCGCTATTCCTATTTTTTATTACTAAATATGCTGATTTCTGATATTATTAACTGCTAAAAAGAAATTATGTATTATTTTGAAATGTCTTTTCCATAAATGAATTTATTAAAATGACAGCACCCGCAACCGGAATATTATTGATAGCAGAACCATTTCTCCGAGACCCGTCCTTTAAAAGGAGTGTGGTATTACTGTGCAGCCATCATGAAGCTGAAGGGACTTTTGGGTTCACACTTAACAAAAAAATCTCCCTGACGCTTGATCAAATTATACCGGATATGTCAGGTTGGTCGGCGCCTGTATTTGAAGGCGGACCAGTTCACCCGGACACGCTTCATTATCTTCATCCTTATCCTGATTATTTTCCTGAAGCAGTAAAAATCACAGATGGAGTTTATTGGGGCGGCGATTTCGAACTTGTAAAAGAAGGGATCAAAACAGGGAGATTAGATATTCAAAAAATGAAGTTTTTTCTTGGCTATAGCGGTTGGAGTGAGGGTCAGCTGAAAAATGAGATGTCAGAAAACAGCTGGCTGACTGTCAGTGCATCAAAGCAAATTATTTTTGATACGCCTGCTGTGGAGATATGGAATGCAAGCCTCACAGCGCTTGGAGGAAAGTATAAAATGATGATCCATTACCCTACGGATCCGCAACTGAATTAATTTTACGCACAGAACAGGCATATTATTTAAATCTTCCAGGTGCTGTATAATCTTTTAAAAATTCCTGCCAAACTTGCATTTATAATTTGGTGCAGGACGATTCGGATCAATAAAAATGAAATGCTGAATGCTGAAGGGCCTTTGCTCATTGCGGCTAATCACCCCAATTCTTTTCTTGATGCCGTCTTGCTGGCCACTCTCTTTAAAAGGCCGATATATTCACTTGCGCGGGGTGATGCTTTCAAAAATAAATTTATTGATAAGTTATTGCGAGCCTTAAACATGTTTCCGGTTTATCGCATAAGTGAAGGCGCAGAAAACCTGGATGAGAACTATAATACTTTTGAGGAGTGCATTAAAGTATTCAGGAAAAACGGCATCGTCCTCATATTCAGCGAAGGTGCTTGTGTAAATGAATGGAACCTGAGGCCGCTGAAGAAAGGCACTGCAAGGCTTGTTTTAAAAGCATGGGAACAGGGAATCCCCTTAAAAATATTGCCAACGGGAATTAATTACAGTTCATTCAGCCGATTCAGTAAAAATGTAATATTA
>JBGTJG010000307.1:0-6529 GCA_041745235.1 Ferruginibacter sp.
CTAAGATATCTTCTGTAATGGACAGCAATTCATCTCAGCAGGCAGAGAATTTTAAAAAGATATTGCTCACGCTTACGGATGATCCCCGCGTAATACTGATAAAACTTGCTGACCGCCTCCATAACATGCGCACGATGGACAGCATGAAGCGGGATAAGCAACTGAAAATCTCTTCAGAAACTATCTATGTGTATGCACCCCTTGCTCACCGCATGGGATTGTACAATATAAAGACCGAGATGGAAGACCTGGCCATGAAATACATGGAGCCGGACACATTCAGGTTTATAGCGCAAAAACTGCAGGATACAAAACGGGAACGAAGCAGGTACATTAATGATTTTATAAAGCCGCTTAAAGATAAGCTGGAAGCAACGGGTTTGGATTTTGAAATATTCGGGAGGCCAAAAAGCATACATTCTATATGGAGCAAGATAAAAAAGAAGGGTGTTGCTTTTGAAGAGGTGTATGATCTGTTTGCGATACGCATAATAATGAATTCCCCGCCTGCCCGGGAAAAAGAAGATTGCTGGAAAGTGTACAGTATCATTACGGATGCTTATAATCCTAGCCCCGAGCGGCTCCGCGACTGGCTGAGTAATCCAAAAAGTAATGGTTACGAAGCATTACATACAACTGTAATGGGGCCTCTCGGGAGATGGGTAGAGGTGCAGATACGCACTAAGCGGATGAATGAAATTGCTGAGAAAGGCCTGGCGGCGCATTGGAAATATAAAGAAGGCGGCGGTGATGAAAGCCGTTTTGATAAATGGTTCCAGCAGATAAGAGAATCCCTCAGCAATAATGACAGTGACTCAATAGATTTTTTACAGGATTTTAAAACCTCCTTTCTTACTGAAGAAATATATGTGTATACCCCAAAAGGTGACGTTAGAATGTTGCCGGTGGGTGCTACTGCATTGGACTTTGCCTTTGGCGTACACACGGCAGTGGGCAGTAAATGTATAGGTGCAAAAGTGAATCATAAGCTTGTACCTATAAGCTATAAATTGAAGAGCGGTGACCAGATAGAGATCATAACGAGTGCCAAGCAAAAGCCTAACCCCGAGTGGTTGAATTTCGTGATTACCGGAAGAGCGAGAGCTAAAATAAAAGATACCTTAAAAGAAGAAAAAAGAGCGATAGCAGATGAAGGGAAATATATGCTCCAAAAAAAGCTTGAAGGTATGGGTGCTGCCATGAGTGTGGGAAACATGGAAGAATTGTGTCAGCACTTTAAGATAAACAGTACGCTGGATCTGCAGTATGAAATAGCTACAAAGAAATTTGACCTGAAGGAATTAAAAGAGTTTACGGTACATGGCGATAAACTTGTGCCGCCAAAGCCGATAAAAATTCCCGATTCAAAGCCCGTTTATGATCCGGATTATAAACCAACGGGCAAAAAAGATACTGAGCTTATTATTTTCGGGGAGAGCAGTGATAAAATAATGTACACGTTGGCGAACTGCTGTAAGCCTATACCCGGAGATGATGTATTTGGTTTTGTAACAACAGGTGAAGGTTTAAAAATACATCGGACGAACTGCCCTAATGCAACAAGGCTAATGGCAAACTACGGGCACCGTGTGGTAAAAACCAAATGGGCGAAAAATAAAGAGATATCATTCCTTACCGGCCTTAAGATCATTGGCCTGGATGATGTGGGGGTGATACATAAAATAACCAACCTGATCAGCGGGGAACTGAAGGTGAACATTGCTGCAATGACCATTGAAGCCAAGGAAGGCATTTTTGAGGGAAATGTAAAAGTTTTTGTACATGATAAAGAAGAGCTGGAAAACCTTGTGGCAGCAGTGATGGCTTTGCAGGGGATTGAGCGGGTGGATAGGTATGATATTGATTAAAGGGTTGAAGATTAAAGGTTCAAGGTTTTTTATGTGCTTGTTTTCCACCTGTTTTGATTGCATAACTTGCCACGTGAATTCAACTAATAACTAATAACTAATGTGCGGCATTGCAGGCATCATTTCTACTGAGGGATCTGTTCAGGCACATTCGCTAAAAAAGATGTCTGACGTTCTTGCTCACCGCGGGCCGGATGGTGAAGGCCAATGGATGAACAGATCGAATACTGCAGGGCTTTCTCACCGCAGGCTGGCCATTATTGATCTGTCTGATGCCGGCGCTCAGCCTATGCATTATTCGGGTCGCTACAGCATAGTTTACAACGGAGAAATTTACAATTACAAAGAGTTAAGGTCAGATCTTAAAAAGGCCGGCTATCATTTCGACAGCGAGAGTGATACCGAAGTGATTCTCGCCGCCTATGATTTTTACAAAGAAGAATGTGTAAAGTATTTTGACGGGATGTTTGCCTTTGCCATCTGGGATGAGCAGAAAAAAAACCTGTTCTGCGCACGTGATATCTTCGGCGAAAAACCATTTTACTATTTTATTGACAAGGATATTTTCGCATTTGCAAGTGAAATGAAAGCCTTGTGGTCTATAGGGATTGAAAAATCTACGGATGATAAGATGATGGTGAATTACCTCGTGTTGGGTTATGTGCAGGATGCATCAAACAGATCCCGCACTTTTTATAAAAATATTTATTCGCTTCCGCCGGCGCATTCCGGGGTATTGTCTTTTGATGATATGCAGTTTGTGCTCACGAAGTACAAGGATATAAACAAAGAGACAAGCATTAAAATCAATGCAAGCAGCGCAGAAGCGAAATTTGCAGAATTACTTGCTGCTTCAGTAAAACGCCGTTTACGCAGTGATGTACCGGTGGGATCCAGCCTGAGCGGCGGACTTGACAGCTCTGCCATTGCATATTTTATCGGCGAGCAAAGTAAAAGAAAGGAAGGCGTAGCATTTCAAACTTTCTCCGCAATATTCCCGGGTTTTGAAAAGGATGAAAGTGAAAATATAAAAACAATAAGCAATCACTTTAATTTTGGAAATACAGGCATTATACCAACAGCGGAAGGGTTATTAGCAGATTTTGATAAGGTTTGCTATCACCAGGAGGAACCCTTTTCTTCTTCCAGCATATATGCACAATACAAGGTTTATGAACTGGCAGCAGCTAATAATGTAAAGGTGTTGCTTGACGGACAGGGAGCAGATGAAATACTGGCAGGTTACACAAAATACCTGCATTGGTATCTGCAGGAACTTACGGGAAATAATAAATTTATTCGGGCAAAAAAAGAAAAGGAATCGTTTCAAAAAAACAACATCGCTGTAAAATGGAGTTTTAAAAATGCTCTTGCAGCATATCTGCCTGCCCATGCAGCAATAGCGCTGGAAAAGCGGGAATACAGAAAAGTGATTACCAATCACACCATTACAAGCGGGTTGTTGCATCAGGTAAAAGGGATGGAATGGCAGGGTATACACAAACCGGTCGTTACCAAATTGAATGATATACTTTATCACAATACAATGGAGCATGGCCTGGAGGAACTCTTACGGTACGCGGACAGGAACAGCATGGCTCATGGTACCGAAGTGCGCCTCCCGTATTTAAATTACGACGTAGTAAATTTTATTTTTTCTTTACCTGCATCTTTTAAGATCAAAGACGGTTTCACTAAACATATTCTCCGAAAAATAATGACAGGCAAATTGCCGGAAAAAATTATTTGGAACACAGAGAAAACAGGCTTTGAAACGCCGCAGAAGAAATGGATGGAAGATAAAAAAGTGCAGGATTTTATCTATGAATCAAAAGAAAAACTTGTTAAGGAGAAAATACTGAGGCCTGCCGTGCTGAATAATAAAATACAGCCGATGCATGCACATGAGGCAGAAAATATTGATTGGCGCTATTTGAACCTGGCTCAGATCATATAAAAATCTGCATAAAGCCTTCTTTCAACTATTTTTGCATACTAATAAATATATACTAAATGAGCAACTCTTCACATAAAATAGGAACGAAATTTATACATGCAGGTACAGTACCTGATCCGAGTACGGGGGCTATCATGACGCCGATATATCAAACGAGCACTTATGTACAGGAAGCTCCGGGCGTAAATAAAGGCTTTGAATATGCCCGCAGCCAAAACCCTACAAGAAAAGCACTTGAAGAAGCACTTGCTACAATAGAGAACGGTAAGCATGGATTGGCTTTCAGCAGCGGTGTAGCGGCGACAGATGCAGTTATCAAATTGCTCAGCCCGGGTGATGAAGTGATTGCTGCAAATGATATGTACGGCGGCACTTACCGTTTGTTCACCAAAATATTTGCAAAGTTTGGGATCAAATTTATTTATGTAGATACAACAGATGTAAAAAATATTGAGCATGCTGTTACGGCGAATACCAAACTGATCTGGATAGAAACACCTACAAACCCATTAATGAATATTACTGACATATCAGGGGTTTCAAAGATCTCAAAGGCGGCAGGTGCATGGCTTTGTGTAGATAATACCTTCGCCTCGCCGTACCTGCAAAACCCTTTGGATCTCGGAGCTGATATCGTTATGCATTCGTCTACCAAATACCTTGGCGGTCATAGTGATGTTATCCAGGGTGCATTGATCATGAATGATGATGCATTGCGGGAACAGTTGTATTTTATTCAGAAAAGCTGCGGTGCTGTACCCGGTCCTATGGATTGTTTTCTCGTGTTGCGTGGTATCAAAACATTGCATGTGCGCATGAAACAGCATTGTGAAAATGGATATGTGGTCGCCCACTTCCTCCGCAATCACCCTAAAGTGGATAAAGTATATTGGTGCGGTTTTGCAGACCATCATAATTATGATATTGCCAAAGTACAGATGCGTGGCTTCGGTGGTATGATGAGCTTTACATTGAAGGAAGACAGCATTGAAGCAGCAAACAAGGTTTTATCTTCTACTAAATTATTTGCCCTGGCAGAAAGCCTTGGTGGTGTGGAATCGCTGATCAATCATCCTTCCAGCATGACGCATGCAAGCATACCGAGAGAAGAAAGAATAAAGAACGGCCTGGCTGACGGGTTGATCAGACTGAGTGTAGGTATAGAAGATGCTGATGACCTGGTAGAAGATCTGAAGCAGGCGATAAATTAAAATATAAGAGAGGGTGCTGTAAGTAATCTATGCATGCACTCTCCTTAACTCCTTTCTCTGCGGTGATAGTAAATAAAAAACTAAAAGATTTTCTAAACAAAAAGGTTGATGAATACGATCAACCTTTTTTTATTGAAGCAGACCCCATCTGCATTCCGCATTCGTTTATTAAAAAACAGGACATAGAAATTGCAGGATTCTTTGCTGCGATCTTTGCATGGGGAAATCGCACAACCATCATAAATAAAAGCAGGGAACTGATGCAAATGATGGACAATTCACCCCATGAGTTTTGCCTGCAACATTCTGAAAATGACCTCAAAAGATTATTATCATTTAAACACCGCACTTTTAATCCAACAGACCTTCTGTATTTTATTGACTTCTTCCGGTTTCATTATTCATCAAATGATTCTTTAGAATCCGCTTTTACACGATCCATGAAACCACGAGATGCAAATATTGAAAATGCTTTAAACGGCTTTTATGACTATTTCTTTTCATTGGAACATGTGCCCAAACGAACATTAAAACACATTGCTTCCCCAGCAAAAAAAGCCACATGCAAGCGGCTGTGCATGTATCTCCGGTGGATGGTGCGACAGGATAAGAACGGTGTTGATTTCGGCATATGGAAGCATATTTCACCCTCACTATTGGTAGTACCTTTAGACCTGCATGTAGCACGTGTCGCAAGGCATTTTAAATTACTCGATCGCAAACCTACAGACTGGCAGTCAGCATTGGAACTTACTGCCGCCATGAAGAGATTAGATAAAAACGACCCTGCCAAATATGATTTTGCGCTGTTTGCGCTTGGTGTCCTTGAAAAATTCTGATCTATGACTAACGAGATCGTTCATATTGTAAATGATTGCTTCAGCCTGCAGGCCGCAGAGAATAATTTTGCAGAACTGCTCGCAGAAAAGATCAATTACCTGATCGTCCACGATTTCAATAAGCTGATACAAATACTTTATCGGGCAGATATAAGTGAACAAAAGTTGAAAGGAATGCTGGCAGAAAACACGACTGAAGATGCCGGGAAACTAATAGCGGAACTGTTTATTGAAAGGCAAATGCAAAAAATAATATCCCGCCGGGAACACCGGCGGGATCAGGATAATATTTCAGAAGAAGAAAGGTGGTAATTTATTTTGATTTACCGGAGAACATCAGGCTTTGTACTTTTTCTTTATCCTCCGTTTCTTTCTTAAGATCGAACATGGTACCGAATACATGATCCCAGAAAGTGCTGCTCACACCAAAACCCATATCAGAATGTTTGTAATGATGCAGGTGATGATTACGCCATAAACCTTTCATCCATTTGAACGGCGGGTTCCATGCATGTATTGCATAATGCATGCTGCCGTAAACAAGATATCCAAGCATAAAACCCGGGAAAAACGGAAAAGCATATTTGCCCATTATAAAATAAAACATGAAAAAGAAGAGCGATGCAATGATAATGCTCGGTACAGCCGGCATAA
>JBGTJG010000308.1:0-3959 GCA_041745235.1 Ferruginibacter sp.
GTCAGCCTGAGCCTGTCGAAGGCGTTTTAATGAAAGTTTTTCTTCCTCAACCCCGGGATTCGACAAGCTCACCCTGACAGTCCGTTAGGTATTATATATTCTTTATTAAGCGGGATTCGACAGGCTCACCCTGACAGTTCGTGAGAAACTACTGTATTCGCTGCTATCGCCGCGGGAAACTCTTTCCACTCCTACGTTCTTTCCTCAATGTCCATACCCACCAATGATCGGCAATACCTCCCCCGTAATATAACTCGAGCACTGCGGCGAGGCGAGGAATACAAATGCCGGCGCTATTTCTTCCGGCTGTGCGGGGCGCTTCATCGGCGTCTCTGCACCGAACTGTGCAATGTCTTTCTTTTGCTTATCTGCCGGGTTCAGCGGCGTCCATACCGGCCCGGGTGCAATGGCATTTACACGTATCCCTTTATCAATTAAATGTGCTCCGAGGGCGCGGGTAAATGCATGAATACCACCCTTCGTCATGGAGTAATCCAACAGGTCTTTGTGGCCCATGAGGCCGGTAACGGAACCGTTGTTGACAATTGCACTGCCATAGGGCATTACTGCTGCTGCGGCCTGCGCCATAAAGAAATAACCGTACAGGTTGGTTTTCATGGTAAGGTCAAAATGTTCTTCGCTCAGGTTTTCCAATGCGGGCACATGCAATTGAAAGGCGGCATTGTTCACCAGCACATCCAGCTTACCGAATTCTTTTACAGTCAGCTGTACAGCCAATGTACAGAAATCTTTCAGGGATACATCACCGGGGATGAGCAGGCATTTTCGTCCTTCTTTCTCTACCATTAATTTGGTCTCTTCGGCATCATCATGTTCATTAAGATATACGATCACCACATCCGCACCTTCCCTCGCATACAGCACTGCTACCGACCTGCCGATGCCGGAATCACCGCCGGTAATAAGCGCCACCTTATCCTGCAGCTTTCCTGAGCCCTTGTAAAAAGGCGCATCATACATAGGTTGCAGGTCAAGTTTCTTTTCCAGCCCCGGCTTCATGAGGTGTTGGCGATCCATGGGCGGCTCCGGGTATTTTCGTGAGCCTGCCTGCATGGCTTTCGGCGGCTTCTTTTTCGTATGCCGCTCATCTGCTGCGGTTATACGGGTCTGGATCTTCTTATGGTTTTCTGCCTGCTTTTCTGCCTGCTGCTTATAATATTTTGCTGTTTTCATAATGATATCTGAAACGTCAAATAGTGTTCCAAGGAAGTATGATTGGGATTGTTGACTTAAATGCTCAAAATTTAAATAATGACGGCAGCAAAAGCAATTGCACGCCGCTAACGGAGGTATTTCCCGGTGCAGCTGAGAAACCACACCTTATCAGTACAACCGGGCATGCTTTTTTTATTCGCCCGTTTTACTGTGCGACGCATCTACCGGCTTCGATTGCGGTGAGCCCTTCCGGCGCAGGTAAATGGAAAGGATAAGCCACAATATCCCTTGGTGAAAGTTAGGAAAATACGGAGACGGTCAATCAGGGTACTCCTCGCTGCCCAGGACCCAAATAAAAGATTGAATATCTATCATGTCTTTCGGTTGCAGGCTTATAAGGTCTCTTGCGAGCAATGCAGCAAATTGCAATACGTTCTCATAAGTTTCCCATGCAGGTTTTGAGCTGTATTTCATATCATAGTCGTATTTGGCAGCGGCTTTTTTTGTGACCGTGGGTTTCAGGTAAATGTGCTGCGCGGGGTCAGCAATGAAACCGAATACCGTCAGCACGGGCCATGTAACCACTCTTGTTTGTTTCTTAGGCAGGCTGCTGAGCATTTGTACATATGCTTCAAACTTTTGTTGCAATTCTCCTTTGCCGTAGATATAGTCATACAGCCCCTTTGCAAAAACAGCTGCAGGATGATCACCCTTTACCCCATCCCGTAGCGCCATCTTTTCAAAGGAGAAAAGCAGGTTGGTCTTAGCTTCCGTGCTAAGAACCCGTTTTACAATTTCCGGGTAAGCCTTATCTTCAAGCAGGCTTTTGTATGCCGTTTCGTTCAGCTTCTCCTGCCACGCCTCATGAGCTGCCTGCTTATATCCTCTTTCCCAGCTTATGTATTTTTTATCGTTAAAACCTTTGGGAAAATAGTGAAGAAATTTCTTAATGCATTTTGCACGTTGCTTATTATCAGGCATCAGTATTTTCATGCTGCTGGTTTAGGTTGATTAATAAAATATCACGCCGGAAGAAAATAAGATGTGCATATAGTGCAGTGAGCTCGTTTAGCGGGCATATTAAGCACGGTAATCAACAGTGACTCCTGTCTTTTCTGCATCAGCTATCGCTTGTATTGTTCACTAACTTTGTACTGAAATATTCTTAAAGCATATGAAAAAGGCCTCACTGATAATACTGCTCGCACTCTCACTTTTCTCTGATAAGAAAGCGATGGCGTGGGGGCCGGAAGGACATGCCATGGTTGGCCGCCTGGCTATGGGTTTTGTACAGGACGATGTACGTAAAAATGTTTTAAAGATCCTGGGTTCTATGTCTGTAGATACCGCTACAAATTGGATGGACATCATGAAATCTAATCCGGATTATGATTTTATGCGCAGCTGGCATTACCTGGATTTCCCGAAAGGAAAACCATATGCGGCTACCAATGAAGACAACATAGTGAACAGGCTTATCCTTTCATACAATGAGCTGGGACATAAAAAAACTTTGTGCAGCGAGCAGATAAAAACAGATCTCCTGGTGATCATGCACCTGATGGGTGACCTGCACATGCCGCTGCATGCAGGCTATGATGATGACCTCGGCGGCAATAAGGTGCCGGTTCAGTATGATACCATTAAAACACATAACCTGCATTGGTTCTGGGATGAAGACATCATCCGCCTCACAAAAATTACAGATGAGGATATGCTGCAATTGTATAAGGACGGGCTCAGAGATACCCTAAATAGAATTGACTTCGTAAGCTGGTTTCAGGAGAGCAGGAGCTTATTGCCGGGCGTGTATGACTTCCCGGATTTTCGCCTGAGCAAGGCTTACCTGGATAAGAATAAGATCGTAGTGCAGAAACAGCTTTTCATGGCGGGCCTCCGGCTCGCTGCTGTATTGAACAAACTGTTTGCAGATCCGGCCCCGCTGCAGGATTTTAAAAAGATCACTGCCGGTTATAAGAACGGCATAGATGTAAAGGATGCCATGCAGCACATCGGCAAGAAAGTAACGGTGTGTACGAATGTGAACAATGTAAGGGCAACGCCTGCTATTACACAACTAACGCTAGGGGAGCCATATCCGAACAGTACGCTTACAGTTGTAATATTCAGCAGAAGCTATCCGAATTTTAAAACAGTGCCGGAGGAGCTGTACCGCAATAAAAACATCTGTGTGAAAGGTACAATAGAAGAAAACAGGGGCAAGGCACGGATAATAGTGGAGAACCCGGATGATATTATTATTTTATAACAAATTACGGGCTGCTACTGTCAATTATCAAAAAGGATTCCCTTTAATACATTGAGATAAACGGTTTCTGTTGCTTGTTTAAAATTATCTCCTTATTTTTGCAACCCGCCGAAAGGCAGGAATATTTCTTTAAATTCTTTTTCAGAAATATGGTGTGATAGCTCAGTTGGTAGAGCAATGGACTGAAAATCCATGTGTCGCCGGTTCAACCCCGGCTCGCACCACAAGCCGCTTCTTTACCGAAGCGGCTTTTTTAATTCCCATATTCGCTCAGAAACTTGATGCGCATCAGCTTCAGCTGCTCCCAGTTGAAATTGCTCTCCGCCATTTCTTCCTGTGCCACCTGCAGGTCTGAGGTCTCGCAGCTTTTGAAATAATCCATGATCTCTTCCTGCTCATATTCATCCACCATTTCATCTATTGCATAGCCGAGGTTAAGCTTTGTGCCGCTGGCTACAATGGTCTCCATCTCTTCCAACAGCTGCTCGATCTTAAGTTCCTTGGTTTTTGCAAT
>JBGTJG010000309.1:0-22877 GCA_041745235.1 Ferruginibacter sp.
ACAGAGGCAAAAGAATATTTTCGTTTAATAAAAAACGGAGCGAATGCTCCGTTTTTTATTAATTTTCTGAATGTTACCCAACTAACATATTCCCAATCATCATCATACTCGTACGTACATCTTCTTCTACCCGCGGGTTTAATATATAATTAAGAATAGTACCTGCTACAGCGATGCAAACTGCAAGAATAAAAGCTGCCGTCCATGTCCTCACTTCAAAGCCCCGGAACAATTTATCTGCAATTTTAATGATCACTGCGCTTACTACCAGCCTCACTACAAAAGAAAGCAGGCCAAGCGTAACTACATTGAGCATGCCCCGCATGAGCCAGCCAATTGTAGCACTTAAAAGACCGACAACTAAAGCCACGCCGATAGCTGTGCCGTAGCTTTTAATATTTACTGAAGGGAGCGCCGCAGCGAGCAAGAAGAGCACGCCGGCATTAACAAGTAATTCAATAATGAAATTCATGATGTAGGTTTTAGGTTTAAATAAATATAAGAAAAATTATCTTCTGAGGCCTCCCAGGATCTTTGATAATAAGCCGCCGCTATTGCCAAAATCGCGGCTGCCACTGAGGCCGGAAATTAATGAACCGATACCGCCGCCACTGCTGAAAGACCTGCAGAATCTGCAAGCATTTCCATGTGCGCAATTTCTTCTTCTGTAGCCAAGCAAGCCCCTTTTTTCCTGTCGGAGAAATCTTTTAAAAGTTTTCCGTTTTCCATATATGTGGTTTTAAGATTGCACATATACCAATAAGCGTACCTATCGTAAAAAAAAGAAACGATGAGGTCGAACGTGATAGAAACGGATAATAAAAATGGTTATTCTTTTGGCCTATATTCAAATACAATCTCCGCATTCTGCTGCAGCGTAGCACTGGAAAATAATTCAAAGCGCTGGCGGGAAGGAGTTGTAAGCACTACCAATGCTGTGTTTGGGGGGATACTTCCCAGGTTATGTGCAAAGAGCACAATACTGTGGAGGTTGGTATTTTCATCCAGTATCAGATCCAGCGTTATAGGTTTAGCTGAAAGTATTTTACGATCCAGTATCCGCCTGCCGTTATAAAAAATACTTACGGTATCGCCGTCTACAGTGCCGTTATCATATACATTAAGTGTAACCGTTTTATCATTAACCACTACACGGCCTATTTCCTTATTCTTCCTGCCAGCGGTTTGTTCAGGTAGTGGTATATTTTTAATTACAGGTTTTATTACCGGCGTTGTTGTAATTTTTACCGTGTCCTTTGGCTTAGGCACCACAGGCTTGATGATAACAGGTGGCTTTTTAGCAGGGGGAATAATTTTTTTCGGCGGAACGGGTGCTGCAGGTTTTTTTACAGGTGGTTCTGGTTTCTTGATAACGGTTGCAGGTTTTTTTAATGGAATAACCTGCTTTTTTGCCGGCACCGGCACGGCAGGCCTTTTTACTAACGGAGGGAGCTTTGGCATAACCGGTTCAGGCGGATTATTGTTCGCTACACAATCCCGCATTGTCTGAGTGATCATGGCAGGGACATCAGAAAATTTACGCAATTCAAAACGGCTGCTGCTTTCATCTCCTTTCGTAGTTAAGTTACCTACCATTACACTTTCACTTCCTGATCTGAACAGTTTGAACTTTAGGAGCATGAGCACATGACTCCCGCTGTTTTGCATAAATGATGTACCGGTGAGATACCAAGTTTTGTTTACATTATCATACTCGCCGGAAAAATAAGCACGACAAAAATTCCTTCTGTTTCCCAATGTATAATCATAGGTATAGCCACATACTTTTCCACCCGTCTGAATAATATTTATCTGGAGGAATTCACTTGATTCGAGTTCCCCTTCCCACCTGCCGGTAAGATTTTGTGCAAAACCATGTACAAGGGAAAGAAAAAAAATAACAACAAGTAAAAATTGTCTCAGCCGCATAATCCTAAGAATGTGTCATGTAAATTTAAGTGATAAATTATCTGAGCTCAGCCTGTCGGATAATTTTAAGAAAATAATATGAAGGCCGGCGTAATAACCATTTAGGTTTTCACTGCAGTTTCATGGAGATTCTATACCATTACTTTTACCTCTGATACTTTTTTCAGGAAGCAGGTAATGAGGCATAAAAATTTTCATTTGAGCAGTGAGGCCGGGTGGCGAATCGCTTATCTTTTTAACGGAGAAATTGTTTTCACTCAAATTGGTTATTTGCCCACCGATCAAATTGTGACACCAACCCTTAAGTACAGCTTTATTTCCTTTAAACACTGCATGAAAGCGCAACTGCATTAATATGTGATTACCCTTCATTTCTAAAAAGCCTGTCTCAGTTGTAATCCATGACTGCTTAAGAGAGTCGTAAACTCCTTTGAAATGTGCTATACAATAACTCTCCGACCCGATATAATCATAGGTATAACCGCAGATAGAATCTTCTTTCTGAAGAATATTTACCCAAAGTTGTTCACGATCCGCAATATTACCTTCCCATGCCCCCGTAAGGCTTTGGCCGTATACGCTGGATGAAAGGACGGCCACAAAAAATAATAGGCAAATTCTCATAAATATATCTAAGGCTTAAATATCATACCCCACGGGAAAAAATCGCTGCATAAAACGACAATACGGAACACATCAGTTTATTTTTATTGATCAACCTGAATTCACTCTTCTATCGGTAAATAAATATCAAAAGTAGCTCCCTTATCCAATTCAGAAGTGGCAGAAATAGCCCCTTCATGTATTTCGATTATTTTTTTAACTATGGCAAGGCCAATTCCTGTACCGGCGTATTCCGCTTTACCGTTGAGCCGTTGGAAAAGCTCAAAAATTTTATCGCGGTATTGTTCTTCGAACCCTATGCCGTTATCTGTAATGCTGATGTGGCAATATGTTTTCCCTGCGGACAGTTGTTTATTATTCAGATCTGCACCGCTGATCTTATTGGACCTGATCTTTATGTGCGGAGTGCGCTCCGGCGGCGTAAACTTAATTGAATTGCTGAGCAAATTGTGCAGCACCTGCCTGATCTGAAAAGGGATCACATTTAAAGAACAGAGCGGTTCTATTTCCAGTACTGCATTTTTTGCAAGCAACTCTTCCTTAAGTTCAGCCCTTACTTCTTCTGCCAGCAACGTAAGATCAGCGAATTCAAACTTTTTTTCCGCAGTGGTGGTACGGGAATAAGCAAGCAGGTCATCTATAAGCGTCTGCATTCTCTTTGCAGCATTTTGCATGCGGGCAAACCGGTCTTTACCTCCCGAGGAAAGATTTGCAGATTCAGTCTCCAGGATCTGATCTGAAAAAATCCTGATCTTCCTGAGCGGCTCCTGCAGATCGTGTCCGGCGATGTAAGAAAAAGCCTGCAGTTCTTTATTCATTCTTACGAGCTCATCATTTTTAAATTCCAGCTCTGTGGTGCGTTCCTGAACTTGCCTTTCCAGTTCTTCTGAAAAGTGCTTACGGTCCTGAATGTCCGTAACCGTTCCAACCCATAGCAATGCTTCGCCGTTTTCATTTTTGATAGGAACACCTTTAACCCAAACCCAGCGGTCAGTACCATCCGAACCTAATAATTTAAATTCATGTTCTACAGGTGAATTATTTGCCTGTGCGGTTTTCCATGAAAGTACCACACCCTCTTTATAATCCGGGTGAATAGCCTTTGTCCATCCGTCCCCTACAGATTCTTCTAAAGACAGACCGGTAAACTTACTCCAGTTTTCAGTAAAGAAATCTGCGTATCCATCAGGCAAGGCGGTCCATGACATTGGCGGAAGTGATTCTAAGACAACCTTCAAATGCTCTGCACTTCTCTTTAATCTTTCCTTCGCTTCTACGTGTTCCGTTACATCAGTTGCAATTGATATAATACCTTCAGTACGGCCATTAACATCCAACATAGGTTCATACACAAAATCAGTGTAGATCATTTCCTGTTTTCCATTACGCAACAGAGAAACAGGCATTTCAGATCCAACATAAGCTTTGCCGGTGGTATAAACGCCTGTTAATAATTGTTCAAAACCCTGGCCGGCCGCATCAGGCATACCTTCAAAAACAGGTTTATTCAGGACATCTTCAGTCTTTCCTAAAATCTCCAGCAATCTGTTGTTTGCAGTTTCTAAAATAAAACTCGGCCCCATTACCACACCAATTCCTACAGGAGCCCGGGTAATCATCTCCTTAAATCTCATTTCACTCATGCGCACAGCCTGCTCTGTCTCAAGTTGTTTGGTAATATCAGTATTTGTTCCGAACCATTGGGTTATGATCCCATCTTGATTTTTCATCGGAAGAACTCTTGTAAGAAAATGTCCGAACCTTGCATTGGCGGCTTTCAACGGAAAAATCATTTCGAACGGTTGCCCTGTCGCTATGGAACCCTTCCATTTCTCTAAAACATCGGGTAATTTTTCGGGATCATGCACCGATTGCCAGCCCCACCCTTCCATTTCCGAGGGAGTAGTCCCGGTATATTCATACCATTTACTGTTATACCAATAGATAGCCCCATCAGCATGGGCCATCCATGCAAGATTTGGAATATTATCCGCCATCATTCTGAAACGTTCCTCGCTTTCCTGCAGTTTTTTTATGGTGTCTACCTTTTCTGTGGTTTCATTACAGGTTACCAACACGCCTGCTATTTTACAGTCTTCATCAAAGGCAGGACTATAACTGAATGTCCAGTATACGTCTTCTATTTTACCGTTGCGAAAAATAGGTATTAATGCATCCTCATTCCAATTAGCTCCTTTGCCGGCAAGCACTTTATCAATCATTGGTTTTATTGTCGCCCATATTTCCGGCCATGCTTCTTCGGCTCTCATACCCAGAATAGCAGGATGCTTTCCTTGCTGTCCCAGGCTTTTACGATATGCGTCATTGTAGAAACATAGTAACTCCGGCCCCCACCATAGGAACATCGGGTACCTGGTATTGAGCATAATGTTTACGGAAGTTCTCAGGCTTTGCGGCCATGTGCCCGGGTTTCCTAAAGGAGATGTGCTCCAATCCTTCTCCCGCATCAAATCTCCCATCTCGCCGCCTTCGGCTATAAATATGCAATCGTCGCCATTCTGTTTATCAGGCATAAAATAAATTATTCAGTAAAGAGGAAAATGCTCCGTTGTCATATTTCAGGAGACTAAGGTAATTATTAAGGCAGAATTATTCACGTATTGAAAGAATATCAGAAATTATCAGCGGTAATACCGCAGAAAACCGTTTATATCATTTAGGAGTATGGGTTCGTGCCGGAAGGTATATATCAAACCGGGCACCTTTATCAGGCTCACCGGTGGCACGGATGATGCCCTCATGGTTATCTGTTATTTTTTTTACTATAGCCAAGCCAATTCCTGTTCCTTTATACACTTCACGGCCATGAAGCCTGCTGAAAATGTCGAATATTTTTTTTGAATATTCCGGCTCAAAGCCAATACCGTTATCTGCAATGCTGATGTGGCAATATTCCTTCTCCGGAATTATTTTTTCATCATCTAACGTTTCTCCTTTAACTGACTTACTGGAAATTTCAATTATTGGCTTTTTATCAGGGTGTGCAAACTTCAGGGAGTTGTTTATCAGGTTATGAAACAGTTGCTTGAACTGGAAAGGAATGATCTCTACAGTACACATCTCACCCGCCACAACGGTAGCTTCTTTCACCTCCAGCTCTTCTGCCAGTTCTTTCTTTACATCTTCTACAAGCTTATGCAATTCCGTTTTTTCAAAATTTCGAATCACAGAATTTGTCTGAGAATAATTCAACAGGTCTTCAATGAGGGTCTGCATTCTGTTTGCAGCTTTTTTCATTCTGTCAAAATGATCTTTTGCACTGTCTGAAAGCGTATCCTCCATACCGGTAATACGGCTGGCAAAAGTTTGAATTTTTCGAAGGGGCTCCTGCAGATCATGTGAGGCTATATAAGCAAAGGATGCTAGTTCACTGTTGCTTTGTATGAGTTCTGTATTCTTATTTTCCAGATCAGTCTGATAATTTTTTATAAGGTTTTCTGTTCTTTTCTGTTCAGTAAGGTCTGTGATTACAATACCAACGGTAGTTAATTTTGGACGCAACGATGTAAGTGATACATAAACAGGAATGGGAGAATGTTTGCCTGCAAGGAGAATTTCCCCTTTACTGATCCCGGTGATTGCTTCCTGAAAAAGAATCCGAAAATCTTTTAAACAGCCCGGATCAATAAAGTCATATAAAGACGTACCGATAATTTTATCGTAACTGAGGCCAAGCAACTCGCAAAAATAACTGTTGGTGTAAAGAATAAGGCCATCTTCGCTTACATTTATTGCTCCTTCTTTAAATGCTTCTACGAGGATGCGATAAGCATAATCCCCGCTTTGCAGCGTATAAACTGCAGCTTCATTTTCAGTATTAATTGCAAATGCATCTACCTCTCCGGCTTTTATGGCTTCTGCCAATTGCTCCGATTCTTCCAACCGGTTTTCCAGGTCTGCTATTTTAAGTAAAAGTTCAGAAACAGTGGCCTCTTTTGTCATGCCTTTATTTTTACCCTGAAATACCAATCGCTCTTTTCACTTTTACAGCATCACTTAAAGTTCCTATTAACACCCTGCGGGGGGAAGGTGATTCTTTAATAAGTGAAGGACTGCAAATGATCTGTTCTCTGGCGGCTGCCTCCGGATTTTTATAAATATCTACGATCTCCAAATCAAAACAATAGCCGGAATGTTCATCACAGATCCGTTTAACATTTGCGATGGCTTCCATTGATTTAGGTGCCATGCCGGATACATATAAACGCAAAATTATGACCTCGCCTGTAACTTCATTATCCCGGGTAACAGCATCCATACTATTATGTTATAGAGACAAAGGCTTAATGTTTAACCCTACCAATACCTTTTCTTCATCTGAGAGATCGCCGATTACCTTTCTTAAAGGTTCGGGGAACTTTCTCACCAGTGTAGGTATAGCGAAAATCTGGTCTCCTTCCGCAAGCTTAGGATCTTTTAACAGGTCTATTACTTCTATTGTGTATTGACCCGCAAGATGCTCCTTACAGTATTTTGTAATATTCTGCAGCGCCTGAATTGATTTTGCGGTTTGGCCTGCTATGTATAATCTCAATTCTATTTTTTCTTTTGTTTCTGTAGACATTTTGCCGTTTTAGTTACTGCGTTTCTTTATTAAATTCAATGCCGGAATTTGTGATAATAAAGTCAGTAGAACTGTTGTAATGACCCATACCGCGGCTTTTTACGATAACCAAATTCCGTACCCGTATCCCATCCTTATTTTCATTTTGCAGATTTATCCAGGTATCTGCGAGAGAAGCTATTGAATCAATGGTAATATCATTATTGTCTACACCTTTGTGAGATGTAAGTGAAGTGAACAGTGCGTTTATTTCAAGCATCTTGAGCATATCTATAAGCCTCACCAGCATAGCCCTTACCTCACTGCCGCTACCGACAGTCACTAAACTGCTGATAGGGTCTATGATTACGGTTTTTGGCTGAAATGATTCCAATAATTTATGCAGCACGAGTAAGTGCATTTCTAACCCTTGCAGAGAAGGGCGTGATGCATGAATGAGCAACAATCCTGCATCAGTTTCCGGCTTAAAGTCAATCCCGATGGTACGCATATTTCGCAGCAACTGCCCGGGAGATTCTTCAAAAGAAAAGTACAATACCTTCTCATTTCTCCTGCAACTGCTCTTAGCAAAATAAGAAGCCAGAATAGTTTTTGATGTACCTGCAGAACCGGTTATAAGGGTACTGCTGCCTCTGTATATACCACCGCCGGAAAACAACTTATCCAAAGCAGGCAGGCCTGTGGAAATGATATCCTTCGGTGATTTGTAATCCAGCTTCAGTGATGTAACAGGTATAACGGAGATACCGCTCTCATCTATCAGGAAAGGGTATTCATTTGTACCGTGCGTGCTGCCCCTGTATTTTACAATACGCAACCTTCTTGTGGCTATCTGGTCTATTACCCGGAAATCCAGCAGGATCACACAATCTGAAACGTATTCTTCCAGCCCTTGCCTCGTTAAGGTCTTCTCTCCTTTCTCTCCAGTTATTATTGTAGTTACCCCTTTATTTTTCAACCATTGAAAAAGCCTCCTTATCTCTGAACGGAGAATGGCCATGTTATCTATGCCTGAAAAAATAGTCTCCAACGTATCTAATACAACACGTTTGGCTCCTATAGAATCAATAGCATAATTGAGGCGAATAAATAATCCTTCCAGGTCAAACTCACCGGTCTCTTCCAGCTCAGATCGGTCTATACGTACATGATCAATTTTAAGTTTTTTTGATGCCTGCAGTTCGTTCAGATCAAATCCCAGGGACAATACATTCAGGGCAAGATCTTCTGCGGTTTCTTCAAAACTTATAAATACGCCGGGCTCATTGTAATCTGTAATCCCTTTTACAAGAAACTGAGTGGCAAACATTGTTTTACCGCAACCTGCGTTGCCGCAAATGAGAACGGGGCGCCCTGCAGGGAAGCCTCCTTCTGTGATCTCATCTAAACCGCTTATGCCCGTAGGCGTTTTTTGAAAGAACTGGGTATCAGTAATGATCATTCTGAATTTTTTATGAAAATAAGATTATTAATGTAGAATCAGACGAGGACGAAATTTTCTTTTTGAGGCCGCACGGGAGATGATGTGATAAGCGTTATCACACGTTCTATAACTGACTGAAGGGAATTAAAATCAGCGGGTTTGCGAATGTAATAATGTGCCCCTTTTTCGTAAAGGGAATCAGAATTATTTCTGTCTGCTGATGTGGAAAATACAACAACAGGCAGATGCTTTAGTGATTCTTCGTCTTTGATTTCTTCAAGACATTCAAAGCCGGATTTTTTAGGCATGTTCAGATCAAGAAAAAGGATCTCCGGCAATTCAGACTGAGTTGATCTGAGGTGATGCATCAGTTCTACCCCGTCATTAACTATTTGCAGAGATGCAGGCAGGCGGGTTGCACTAAGTGCATCTTTAAAAAAGGTACAGTCATCCGGATCATCATCAGCCAGCAATAAATAATGGAACCCATTGGTCATGTGTCAAAGATATTTGTAATTCTGTTTATAATTCAGTTCAAATTGTTTACGTATTTCTTAAAGCGCCTCCGAAAAACATTGCCCTGAGATATGCAGATTTATTAAGAGTGTCTGGCCGGAAGAGCATTGCATTTTTATCGGATAACCGATTACAAAGAGCGTTCCGGCATAAACTGTTTTACAGAAACAGTCAATTTAAGTATTGAAGACTCTGGGTTCCCGGACCTTATTATGCCCAGGCAGGACGGTGCTCAATACCTGGCTGAAATAAGAAAAACAGAACACCTGAAAGAAATTTCGGTTATTATATATTCTACATCCAATCATCCGAGGGATAAACTAAAAACCAAAGAGCTCGGAGCTACCGGATTTGTGCATAAGCATACGGATTTTAAAATGCTGTGTGCTGAGTTATAAAAATGGCTCGCCTGATCGCTGTTTTTTGACAATCATAGCCTTCTCAAGGAGGATCGGGCCCGCTGTCTTTTCTTCTTAGGAAAACTTACTGACAAGAATAGATTAATTTCAAAAAATGCATATCATTAAAGATTTCATTATTACCGGTTCAAATGATAAACCCATTACCACAGATATTTTCTTCAGTACATATGCCGGGAAAAGGCCTGTTGTAATTTTTGCCCATGGGTTTAACGGGTTTAAAGACTGGGGCAACTTTGACTTGATAGCAAAACGTTTTGCAGAAAGCGGTTTTACATTTTTAAAATTCAATTTTTCACATAACGGCACTGTACCCGGTCATCCCGAAGAATTCCTCGATCTCAATGCTTTCGGTAATAACAATTATTCGAAACAATTATTTGATCTGCAGAAAGTGACAGATCATTTATTTGATACCCGTAACAGTTATCATAGCCTTTTAGACCTCAATAATATTTTTTTAATAGGACACAGCATGGGCGGGGGTATTGCTATAATTTATGCAGCTACAGATCATCGGATAAAAAAATTGATCACATGGGCAGCTATAAGTGAATGTAAAACACCTTGGGGTTCATTTAATGCCGAACAAATGAAGGAATGGGAGGATACAGGTGTCCAATATTATTACAACGGCAGAACGAAACAGCAGATGCCTTTATACTATCAGTTGTATGAAGATTATCAAGAGCATAGAGAAAAATTGAACATTGAGGCCGCGGTAAAAAGCTTGCAAATACCGGTTTTGATTTGCCATGGAACTATTGACATGGCAGTACCGGTAGAAAAAGCATATGATCTGATGAAATGGCAACCGGCCGCGGAATTATTTACAGTAGAGAGTGATCATGTATTCGGAAGAATGCACCCATGGCCTGAAGATAAATTACCTGCAGCTACAGATGCTGTTCTAAATGAAAGTATTCGTTTTCTCCGCTCCGGTCAGTTATAATATTTCTATGTTGCACGCTAACACAGATACCTTGCTCCCCAGCGATTGAATGTCATCTCACCACATTATTGTGGCTGTCGGTGCAGGTTTCATACTTACTTTTTCCCGATCCGGTATAATCTGCCGCCATCTGTAACCGCATAGAGCGCATTGTCTTTGCCTTGTGTAATGGCACGAAACCGTTGCCCCTCGCCCGCTAAAATTCTTTCTTCACCGGTAACCCTGTTATTCTTTATTACAAGACGAGCTATATGATTGCTGTTGAGGCCGGTAATAAAAAGATTATTATTCCACTCCGGGATAGCATCGCCGGTGTAAAAGATCATACCGCTCGGAGAGAGTACAGGGTCCCAGTAATAGACAGGCTGTTCCATCCCTGCCTGTTGAGTGATACCATTACTGATCTTTCCGCCACTGTATTCCATCCCGTAAGAAATAACAGGCCAGCCATAATTTTTACCCGGTTGTATCAGGTTTAATTCATCTCCTCCTTTGGGGCCAAATTCATTTGCCCAAAGATCACCGGTAACAGGATGGAAGGCCAGGCCTTGCACATTGCGGTGTCCATAGGAGTAAAATTCAGGCCGTGCATCTGTACGCCCTGCAAACGGATTTCCGGCAGCAGGCTTCCCTTCTTTAGTGATGCGTATGATCTTCCCTAGCCCGGAATTAAGATCCTGTGCCTGCGGGCGAGTTTCTATATCTGACCGCTCTCCTGTACTGAAAATAATATTTCCTGTTTTGTCTATTAAAATTCTTGAACCGTAATGCAGGGTGCCCCTGTATGCGGGAGTAGCTCGGTATATTATTTTCACATTTTCCATTTGGCTTTCATCTGCTGATAAAGAACCTGTGGCTACAGAAGTAAGGTTGCCGTCAGGCGTATTCTCTGAAAAAGTCCAGTATACCATTCGGTTGGCAGAAAACAGGGGGTCAACAATGACATCAAGCAACCCACCCTGGCCGCTCGCATTTACTGCAGGAATCCCTTTAATGACTGAACTGACTGCCCCTGCAGAAGAGACTATTACCATAGTCCCTCCTTTCTGTGTAACAAGAAACCTCCCATCGGGCAAGGTAGTTATACCCCATGGTTTTGTGAGGCCATTTGTGATCACTTTGCCTTCATAAGCAGTTGCTGTTTTAACGCCTGCTATCCTTGTTTGCCCCGCGAAAGCAGGTTTATAAGGACTGTTTGGGTTCATAGTCTCTACCGCTGTTCCGGAAACCGCAACGGTTTCTGACGTCTTAATATCGCTGCTGTTTTTTGCATGATTGCCGGCGCAGGAAAATAACGTTACAGAAAGCACAAGAGGGGAGAAATATTTAAACATGATTTGTGTTTTATCAGAGAATAACAAAATGGTTAGTGATAACTTAAAGATACTACACATGTAATTTAACATTTCATCCCGGTATAAATCTTGTTTTTATGCATGTGAATTAAAACCCTTAACATGAAAAAAATCCTCATAGTCATCATGATATGCATTTCAATGCTATCATTGACCGCGCAAACAGTTACGCTTACTTTTAACGGTGCTAACAAGAATAAAAATTATCAGGTCGTTATAGATGGCATCAGCTACTATTCTAACAGTACTGCTGATGCCAATACAACCGGAGCAATCGGGCGCAGAAAAATTACTCTTGCGAATCTTCAACCCGGTTCTCACACCCTTGCGGTATATCGGTTGAAAACGAATGCAGGTACTTATAATAATGGGACCGGCACTGCAACAGGTAGAGCTATCTATTCAAATACTGTTCAGCTTCGGCAGGGGTATGATATGTTTATTAGGGTGAACGGGAACGGTGGCGTAAGTCTCACAGAAAGAATGAGAAGGATTTCTACGGCGGTTACGCCAATGTCAGAGACTTCTTTTGACCAACTTCTAAGCAACGTTCGCAGCCGTTATTACCAGTATCAGAAAGTATCAATAATCAGAAACGCATTAAACACCACAGGTAATTTCTTCACTACGGCGCAGGTACGTAGTTTACTTACAATGGTAACCTCAGAATCTAATCGCCTTACTCTTGCTAAACTGGCTTATCCTAAAGTAAGTGACCCCAGAGATTTTACCTCTTTATATGATGTATTCAATAGCATTGCATCCCGCGACAATATGAATGCATATATTGCTGACAATCCGAATTATAATACCGGTTCTTCTACAGGTACAATGCCCGGGACCGTTACTCCCCCTGTAACAAACATGCCCATGGCAGATTATGACTTCAACCGATTTATACAAAACCTGGGCGCACAGGCTAATGATGCACAGCGGTTTAATGTAGCAAGAGATGCTTTCAATACTTCTTCCAGCAGGTTCACAAGTGCACAGATAAGACAAATACTAATGACAGTGTACGGCGAAAATGACCGCCTTGCCCTTGCTAAGATCTCTTATGCGAGAGTGTATGATCCTAATAACTTCAGTACAGTATATGATCTGATAGCCAGTGCTGAGGGAAGAAATGAACTTAATAAATATGTGGTACAAAGCGGTGGCACCGGAATCCCTGTGCAGGTAAATACAAGAGTTGCTATGGATGATGCAGCATTTGCACAACTTTATCGGGAGGCGTCTAACCATGTGTTTCCATGGAACCGGGTTAAGGATGCTAGGACTTTTCTGAGCAACAGCAGCTATATTTTCAGCGTAGCACAGATCAGTCAATTTTTAGCTTTAGCGATGACTGAAAATGAAAAACTGGAGCTGGCAAAGCTGGGCTGGGCAAGAGCCTCCGATCATACAAATTATCGACAGATCATCAGCAGCTTTACTTCTCAGGCGAGCAGGGATGAATTGGCTACCTATATACAGGCCAGGCCGTACTAACACCTGTTAAAATATATATACAAAAGGCCCCATGCAGGGGTCTTTTTTTGTTTATTGGAAAAAAATGAACGTATTAATTAAATACCGGGCGAAAACTTATAATATCTTTATTGGATATAAATTTTTAAGAAATTATATCAATTATTATTTAAAGCTATTCAAAATGAACCCAAACTTTTGCTTCACTTTTTCAGTTTTATTAATAACTGCACTCTGCTTTTCCAAAGCAGGAACCGCCCAGGATATGTGGGGCTCATGGGCGCATAAAATACCGGCAAAGGGTTATGAGGGAAAACGATTCCGAATGGAGGCGCAGGTAAGATCTGAGGGAACAGGTGAAACTTCTGCAGCCCGGCTTTGGGCCAGGGTAGATAACCCGAATAAAGATGGCTTCTTTGAAAACATGAATGACAGGCCTGTGCAGGATAGTGATTGGAGTTACCATAATATAGAAGGTTTTATAGATGCTGCGGCATCACAACTTGTAATAGGTGCACTGGTAACATCAGGCGGCAGGTTTTACTACGATAATTTTAAAGTAGAAATTGAAATGGAAAAGGGTAAATGGATCATTGTATTTGAGGAAGACTTTGAAAAAGATCTGAAGGAATGGACGGCGGGAATAGGCAGTGGCACAGATGGCATCAGTCAATATAAAGCATCAACACTTCAAGACGGGAAGAATAAAAGTAAAGTGCTGCTAATTGAAGGATCTGATTAAAAAAATCTTAGCGGTCTCCTTTGTAGATCATTCCATTTTTCATTACAAGACTTACTTTTTCAACTGCAGATATATTTACGGAAGGATCGCCAATAATTACAATTACATCGGCAAGCATTCCCTTTTTTATTGTGCCAAATTCATTGCCATAACCGAATATGTTTGCGTTTACAGATGTAGCGCTGCGAAGCACATTTAATGGAGTCATACCTAATCTTGCCATAGCTACCATCTCCCGCGCATTATCACCGTGAGCGAACACGCCTGCATCGCCGCCCATGCATATAGTTACACCTGCATCCAATGCCAGCCGGAAGCTTTTGATTTTTTCACGGATGCGGGTTGAGTCGATTGCAATGCCTTTTTCGGCTGCACGGTATGCAGCTACCGCTTCACCCGCACTGATTGTAGGACACAGTGCCACATCCTTTTGCTTCATTAATGCGAAAACAGCGGCCGTTCCTTTATCGCCATGCTCGATGGTTTTTACACCGGCCATTACCGCTCGGCGCATCCCTTCCGGAGAGCTTGCATGTACTACCACCTGCCTGCCGCTTCCTGCGGCTATCTCTACAGCAGCCGCCATTTCGTTGATAGTAAATGAAGGAATTGTTTCCCTGTTTTTACCCCCGCCATAATCTGCATATATTTTTATTACATCCGCTCCTTTGGCAATCTGGGTCCGCACTTCAGTCACCATTTCTGCAACATTGCCTACTTCTGCAGCACCCTGCGGATAATCCCAATCCGGGTTGTCGCTTTTCGGCCCGTAAGTACCCCGTGCTACAATTGCCTTTGTGGATGCAATTATCCGCGGGCCGGCAACCAATCCTTTTGCTATTATTTTTTTTAATTCTGCATCATCATAAAATGAACCTTCGGTACCCAGATCCCTTACCGTTGTAAAACCGGCCATCAACGTCGCGTGCGCATGAATAACTGCTCGTGCATTTCGCTCTGTTCTGCTCTCTTTCAACACCTGTTCATCCCATGGCGTTTCGTTATAAGGATGCAGAAATAAATGAGAATGGCCTTCTATCATACCGGGCATGAGTGTGGTGCCGGGCATTGTAATAACCTTTGCTCCTGAAGGGACAACATTAATTATTCCGACAGAATCAATCCGGTTTCCGATAACTGAGACTGACCAACCGGTATGCATTTGTTCTCCGTCAAAAAGACGATCTGCTTTAAGGAGGTAACGGGCCGGCTGTTGTGCAAAGGCTCTGAAACCGAAAATGCAAACGAGGAAAGAAAATAATTTCATGATGCACAATTTAAATTTTATGGTCCATTAACTTTCCGGCAATTACCTTCTCAAAAACCCTGCTTAAAACCGGATCAGCCTTTCCGGCCACAGCAATAATGTCTGCGATACTCACGGGCTTCAGATTATCCGGATCACATTCATCAGTGATCACACTCACGGCTGCGCAGGGAAGCCCGATGTGATTGGCAACAATAACTTCGGGCACGGTACTCATGCCCACCATGTCTGCCCCCATGTTACGGAGGTGGCGATACTCTGCACGAGTTTCTAAATTTGGCCCCTGCACAGAAACGTATATGCCGGTTTGCAACGGAACGTTTATGTCTTTTGCAACCTGTGATATTTTTTCATTTAGTTTGTCAGAATAAGGTCGGCTCATATCGGTGAAGCGATTACCGAATGCCGGATCATTCAATCCACGCAAAGGATTTTCCGGCAATTCATTGATGTGGTCAGTGATGAGGGCAAGGTCTCCTTTTTTAAATACAGGATTGAGTCCGCCTGCTGCATTACTGAGCAGGAGGTATTTTATGCCGAGTGCTTTCATTACCCTTATGGGAAAAGTAATTTGCTGCATGCTGTACCCTTCGTAATAATGAAACCTGCCCTGCATGGCAATCACTTTGACATCACCTACCAAGCCTGTTACCAATTGCCCTTTGTGAAATTCAACTGTAGCGGTTGGAAAGTTAGGGATGTCCTCATAAGCTGCAGCGGCTTCAATATTAATAAGATCAATGAATGAACTCAAACCCGTGCCCAGGACAATTCCAAACTCTGCGTTACCAAAACCTTTATCTTTTAAAAAGTCGGCAGTTTCTGCGCTCTTCTGCAACATATTTTCCATTTATGCAAGATACAGCCGCTCGGCTAAACCTGCAGCCTGATGTATTCGTATCTTCGATAGTAATGTTTATTCGCTCCGCTTTTTTATGTATGGTATTAAGTTTTGCAATGCAATCGCATGGGCAACAGGGGTATAAATTATCTGATATCATAACTGATTTTCCCGTTCAGAAAATACTCAACAGCACATCAGCAGCAGATCGGTTCAGCAGTTTGCAAAGTGAACTAACGATCATTGATTTTTTCGGTACGTGGTGCGCTCCGTGTATCCGTGCGCTTCCTCATCTGAATGAAATACAAAAACATTATAAAGGAAAAGTGAAAGTTGTACTTATCTCTGAAGAAAGAGAAGCTCCATTGCTTCGATTTATATCAAGCAGACAATACTTTGCTTTTCCTGTTATCGTTGATGAGAATAAAAAGATCACCGAATTATTTCAGCCGCCCTCATTACCTTATACAGTTGTAATTAATAAGAATAACACAATTGTTGCCATCAGTGAAGCCTCATCTCTCAATAATGAAATGATCGATCAATTATTGAAGGATAATAACAAAGCCATACAAGAAATTTCAAAACCGGGGAAAGAAATCGGAGTAAAGGTTAAACCAATCGTAATTTCAAATCTTTCAACGATGAATACATTGCTTCAGCTTTCGCAGGATTTTATATACGCATCTAAGACCGGTGATGAAACCTTGCTATTAGAAAAGGAGCTTGCGGAACTTTCGTTTGATTCGGTAAAAATAATGCTGCGGACAGATGATGAGAAGAAAGCATTTTGGATAAACCTGTACAATGGATTTACACAAGCCATATTAAAGAAAGATCCCGGGAAATATAAAAGCCGTTCAGACTTTTTCTCAGCAAAGAATATTGATGTTGCAGGCAAAACATTTAGTTTAGATGATATAGAGCACGGTATTTTGCGCCGATCTTCAATAAAATGGAGCTTAGGCTATCTGAAAAAACCATTCCCCGGTAAAACAGAGAAGGCATTGCAGGTGCAGCATTTGGATAGCCGCATACATTTTGCTTTGAATTGCGGGGCAAAGAGTTGCCCGCCTATTGCATTTTATGATACGGATAAAATAAATGACCAGCTTGATCTGGCTACACGAGCTTATTTAAGCAGCGAAGCAATTTATAGTGCTGAAAAAAACACGCTGCTGTTGCCGGCAATAATGGGCTGGTTTCGGCGTGACTTTGATGGAAAAAAGAATATGCTTTTGCTTGCAAAGAAAATCGGCATAGTGCCGGAAACAGCATATCCGAAAATATCTTTTGCAAAATACGATTGGTCTCTTTTTTTAAATAACTATTCAAAATAGAAAATGGAAAATCATTATTACAATGCCTCAGATCTAGGAAAATTCGGGAACATCGGTGAATATCAAAAAGAACTGGCAGATAAATTTTTCGGATGGTATGGTGCTGCTTTTGCAGACGGTGCGCTCACAGCAAAAGAAAAATCATTGATCGCTCTGGCAGTCGCTCATGCAGTGCAATGCCCGTATTGCATAGATGCATACAGCAGTGATGCGTATGAAAAAGGGTATAACGAAGCGCAGATGATGGAAGCGGTGCACATCGCGGCAGCCATAAAAGGAGGCGCAGCCTTGGTGCATGGTGTACAAATGATGAATAAGGTGAAAGAAATAGCGATGTGATGAAATCATTGTTAGCTGAACATAATGTCCTTTCTGATGCACATGTACAGATCAATGTACTGGAAAACGGTACGCATGAAAATGACCTGTACCGCATCGTACCGTTTCAGCAAAAGCTGGAAGATGCCGGATTGTACCCCTTAAAACCAACAGGCGTAGAAATATTGCAAGTGAACGTCGGCAAGATGTGCAACCAGGTTTGCCGGCATTGCCATGTAGATGCGGGGCCGGATCGGAAAGAGATCATGACAAGGGAAACGATGCTGCATTGCATTGAAGTAATAAAAAATAATTCTTCATTAAAGACTGTTGACCTTACCGGTGGCGCACCCGAAATGAATCCTGATTTTCGTTGGTTCGTTGAAGAAATAAAAAAAGCAAACCCCGCGATACATATAATTGTGCGGTGCAACCTCACCATCATCAGGGCCAATAAAAAATATCATGATTTGCCCGAGTTTTTTAGATTGCACAGACTCGAAGTGGTTTCTTCTTTACCCTTTTATACAAAGGACAGAACAGACAGGCAACGCGGCGACGGAGTATTCGAAGATTCGATACTTGCCTTACAGATGCTGAATGCAGTAGGCTACGGCATAGAAGGAACAGGCTTTCAGCTTAACCTCGTGTATAATCCGGCAGGAGCTTTTCTCCCTCCCTCACAGAGCAGTTTAGAGTTAGATTTCAAGCAATCACTGAAAAAAGATTTCAATATTATATTTAATAATTTATACGCCATTACCAATTTACCCATCAGCCGTTACCTGGATTATTTATTACAAACAGGTAATTATGAAAAGTATATGGAGAAGCTGATCACAGCATTTAATCCGGTTGCTGCAGCAAATGTGATGTGCCGGAATACCGTTTCAGTAGGATGGGATGGATTTATGTATGACTGTGATTTTAACCAGATGCTGGAGTTGAAAACAGATACGATTCAGAAACATATTTCTTCATTTAATTTACAGGAGCTTAATCATCGTTCCATCATTGTGAACCAGCATTGTTACGGGTGCACGGCAGGTGCAGGCAGCAGTTGCGGGGGCGCGGTGGTTTGAAGTATTTGCCACGAATTACACGAATGTGCACGAATAAAATACAGTGCGATTATAATAGCAGCTATAAGCAATAAGAATTGAAAAAAGCATTGATCATATTTGTTCGCAAACCGGAGTTAGGGAAAGTAAAGACAAGACTTGCGGCAACAATGGGCGATGAAAAAGCATTTGCTGTGTATTTGGAATTGCTGGAGCATACACATCATATTTCCACCGCAGTTAAGGCTGATAAATTTGTGTTCTACTTTGATGAAATTGAAAAGATTGATATGTGGTCAGAGGAGGACTTTGTTAAAAGGCAACAAAGCCATGGTGATCTGGGTGAGAAAATGCACAATGCTTTTTCAATTCTTTTTGAAGAAGGCTACAATCAGGTTGTTATCATAGGGAGTGATTGCCCGGAACTTACAACACAGATAATTGAAGAGGCTTTTGAAATGCTTCAACAAAATGATGCAGTGCTTGGCCCTGCAAATGACGGGGGTTATTATTTGCTTGGACTGAAAAAAGTACACGCTGAGCTTTTCAGCAATATTGAATGGAGTACCGAAAAGGTATTAACTCAAACCCTTGCTGCCTGTTCCTTTGCTGGGCTTTCATTCGGCATGTTGCCTAAACTCATTGATATAGACACAGAAGAGGATCTTAACAGTGTGCAGTATCTTTTCTCCCGAAATGCTGCGCTATGATCAGTATAATTATTCCAACATATAATGAAGCGGATCAAATTGAAAATACCATAAGAAATGTCCATGAGCGATCTAACGGCGAGGATACAGAGATAATAGTAACCGATGGCGGCAGCTCAGATGAAACAAGAACTATCGCAGCAACTTACGGTGCAAAAGTTATTCTAAGTGAACAAAAAGGCAGGGGCGCACAAATGAATGAAGGTGCAGCAAATGCAACAGGCGAAATTTTATATTTTCTTCATGCCGACAGCATTCCTTCTGAAAATTTTATCAAACAAATTTTATCGGCTTACAAAAAAGGCGCTGTCAGCGGTTGTTTTCGTTTAGCGTTTGATCAAAATCATTGGTTTTTAAAAGCCAACGCATGGTTTACAAGGTTTGATGTAAATGCTGTTCGCTTTGGCGACCAGAGTTTATTTGTTACCAAAGAAGTATTTAAAAAATGCGGGAGCTTTCGTGAAGATCTGGTGATGATGGAGGACCAGGAAATAATACACCGCATAAAAAAGCATGGGAAGTTTACGGTATTGAATGATACTGTTACAACATCTGCCCGAAAATATATTGACAATGGCGTGTTCAGGATGCAGAGTATATTTTACAGGATATGGGCCCTTTATTACCTGGGCTATTCTCAGGAGCGATTATTGAAGCTTTACAGGAGATTGATACGTAATCACAAAATTTAAATCGGAAGATATGCATTGGTGGGAAGTATTTAAAGATTGGTTTTTAAGCCTCGGTGATAAGTACCATGTAAATCCCTACATTTTCGGCGGTATTTATTTGGGTGCCATTCCTTTCTTTTTTTACTTTCTCAGCAGGACAATAAAAAAAATAAAAGATAAAAAGTCTTTTGCACTGCCTTTGATCCTGACAGGCCTCTGCTTTATTTCTGCATACCTCTATCTGATCATTGCGGGTAAAAATATTCCTGTATGGGTGTATTGTTTTATCGGAGTGCTAATTGTTTATGGGATTTATACCACGGTGCATAAAATCAAAAAAGCTGCATGAGGATTATAAAAGTGCGGGAAGGTGATCATAAAATATAAAGAGTAAGCATGAAACCAAATGATGAAAATGCAAAATTGCCACCGGCAGAAAGGCCATTCAGGATATTGATCATCTCGGGGTCGGGCAGGAGGCAATACAATTGCCCCGGCGTGGACAGTAAATCTCGTACACTCATGCTGAAAATGGCGGATATGCTGTCACAGGATTGGGAAATAGATTATGAAGACCTGGGCAATGTATATGCAAGAGCCCGGATCCAAAGCTGCAATGCATGCGTGTCTACCTCAATGGCGCTGTGTGTATGGCCCTGCAATTGTTATGAAAAAGGCAACAGTAAAGAACCTGACCTGATGTGGGATCTGGATATGTATGCACGGTTTGATATGGCAGATGCATGGGCGATCATCGGCCCCATAAACTGGTACAGTTGCAGTTCTAATTTAAAACTGATGTTTGACCGTATGGTATGCATGAACGGCGGCAACCCGGATGAAAAATCCATTGATCATAAGAACCCGGAAAAGGCCATGGCGCTGGAGCATACCGAAGAATGGGAAGCCATGAGTTTAAATCACCTGGAAGGAAGAACGGCAGGGTTTTTTTGTTACGGCGATGAAGGCGGCGATGAGATGGATAAAAATAATGTCCCTAAAATCCTTCAACATAAAAATTATTTTGACGGCAATGCTGAGCCTTTTGAAAATGAACGGAATGCATATGCACCGCTTGTATGGCAATGCCGCTACGGTGGTATAGAAGTGCCCGATAATTTATGGGCACATTCCACATCCGGCAAAGGGAAAAAGTACAGCGATAACCAGGCAGAGGATTTGATACATGAAAATGCTTTTATGCAGACCTTTAATAAGTGGGTAAAAGATTTTGAAGAATTCGTGGGCAGGAAAGGCAAAGTACAATCGGGTAAATACCGAGCATTCGGATATAAAGCGCCGGGGCATTTATGGGCAAATGTGCAGGACGGTTTAAGGTATTTTAAAATGATGATCGGGCATGCACCCGAAGGTTCTTCCCCGCAGATACAGGAAAAACTCGATTTAAATAAGGATGCCACATGGCACACCAAGAAGGGCGAAGGCGAAAAATTAAGAGAAAATGATTAAAGCGATCTTCGATATTTATGGTGGAATTATTCTTGCTGTACTATTTGTTATCCTGTTTATTGCAGAAACTAAATTTGAACTCCGCAGGAGAGTGCAGGGCAGGTGGAAAAGAATGCTGATCAATTTTGTTGTGGCCATACCTGCGTTTGCATTGTTGCGGTTGCTGTTTATTCCCGCCATGGTTTGGCTGGCGATTCAAAATCAGGATTGGCATATAGGACTGAATTATGTTTTTGAAATACCATTGGCCGTAAAATTTTGTACAGCTTTTCTGTTGCTGGATTACAGCAATTATGTCTGGCATATTTTATTACACAAGCTACCTATCCTTTGGCGGTTTCATGTGGTACATCATACTGATTTGGATCTTGACATAACAACTGCCTTCCGTTTTCATTTCGGAGAAATGATAGGTTCCGTTATCTTTCGGGGATTTGCAGTTATTTTAACAGGCGCATCGCCCCTGTTGATCATTATATATGAAATTGTTTTTGAAGCAGCCACGCAGTTTCATCACAGTAATGTGAAACTCAACTTCACGGTTGAAAAAATCCTGAACAAATTATTCGTAACGCCGAGAATGCACGGCATTCATCATTCTGTTGTACAAAGTGAAACAGACAGTAATTATTCCGTGATCTTTTCTTTTTGGGACAGGCTTCATAAAACTCTTCGGCTTAATATTCCTCAACAGGAAATTATAACAGGGGCAGCAGGATATCCCGACCAACAGGAATTGACGATAGGGAAACTTTTAAAATTACCTTTTACTAAGATCAGGGATCGGAAAAGTTCACTCAGGCAAACTGATAACCGTTCTCCAGAATTAAAAGAATGATCTATTACCTGCATTGCAGTAGCTTTTTATAAGTTTGAAGCATATACTCTTGTGGCGCTCCTTTTTGGTACAATCTTACCAGCGTATAATTTGCCAGCTGAACCCTCAGCCAATTATTCACCTCAAATTTTCGGGCAGAAATTAAAACAGCTTTTTCCATTACCGTATATCGGTATTGTTTCCTTATCCTTTCTGCGATCTCATAATCTTCCATGATGAGCATTTCATCTTTAAACCCTCCTATGGATTTATACACTGATGTCTTTATAAAAAGAGACTGATCACCGCCACAGAACCGGAATAGATTAAACCGGGAAACATAATTATTCAGCTTCAAAATAATTTT
>JBGTJG010000310.1:0-14679 GCA_041745235.1 Ferruginibacter sp.
CTGATTTGATAATTTGCTGATTTGATAATTAAAGCATCATCAATTTCGCGGTTTTCTGTTGTCCTTCGTCTTTCGTCTTTGGTCTAGTTCAACGTTATTTCCTGTGCCAGCTGATTGATGTGTGTTTCCTGCTCCTGTTTATTAGAAAGCTCTCTTCTCAAAACTTTTTCACTCACTTCTATTACCAGCTTACCCACTTGGTTCTTAATATCTGTTATAGCCGCCATCTTCTGGTGGTTGATGCTTGCCTGCGCATCTGCGATGATCTTAGATGCCTCTGCTTTTGCCTGTTCTTTAGCCTCTGCTATCATCTTATCTTTTGTAAGCTTGGCTTCTTTGATCATTGTTGCACGCTCTTCTCTTGCAGCAGTAAGGATCGCCTCATTCTCATTTTTCATCTGAGCCATTTCCAGCTTTAATCTTTCTGCAGAAGCAATAGATTCAGCGATGGTAGCTTCCCTGTCGTTCAATCCCTTAAGGATAGGCTTCCAGGCATATTTAGATAATATGAAAAGCACAACAAGAAACGCGATGAGCGTCCAAACGATGAGGCCGAGGTGAGGGAGTAGTAAATCCATTTGGAATAAATATTTAGATATTAGTATTTAGATATTAGATGTCTTTTCTAATATCTTATGTCTTAGGTCTTTTAGTCTTAGTAATTACTGCATCCTCCGCCCTTTGCTTCGGATGCAGTAATGTTTTTACGTGCGTAGCTTACTTAAGTACAGCCAACAGACCCGCGATAACTGCGAAAAGGGCAACACCCTCTACGAATGCAGCAGTCAGGATCATGTTTGCACGAATGTCATTGGATGCTTCCGGCTGACGGGCGATAGCTTCTACCGCACCTTTACCGATCTGTCCGATACCGATACCGGCACCTACAGCAGCAAGACCTGCGCCTATTGCACCACCCATATGGGAAAACCCTTTCTGGAAAGTGTCAACTACAGCTACAGTATCAGTCTGCAACAGAATGTTTAATAAATCCATGATACTTGTGTTTTATAATGAAGAAAAAATACTCGTTTTTAAATTCGCCTTCGACCTCTACTTCTGAAATCCCCCTTCGACAGGCTCAGGCTGACATCCGTTTTTGTTTCGCTCCTTTCTGTTTAACTCCGCCATTCGACAAGCTCAGGCTGACATTTACATGGTAGGTATTACCTCATGTTTATGCCCGTCCACATCATCGTGCCCACCTTCGAAAGACTGCCCAATAAATACCGCTGTTAAATTGGTAAATATGAATGCCTGAATAAATGCAACCAATATCTCAATAAAATAAATGAACACCGTGAACAAGACAGAGACAGGAGAAAAGCCCCAACCTGCACCTTTGTTCATTGCGCCGAAAATAAATATCAGTGACACAAAACTTAATATAATGATATGGCCGGCCACCATATTGGCGAACAACCTTATGATCAATGCTGCAGGTTTAATAATAAGTACACCTGCTACTTCCACCGGTATTAAAATGATCTTTACTAAAATAGGCACGCCCGGAGGCCAGAAAATGTGTCCCCAGAAGTGGGAGTTGGTGCTGAATAGTATCACTACCAATGATATGAGTCCAAGCACCATGGTGAATGCCGTATTACCGGTAACATTTGCGGAACCCGGGATCAAACCAAAGATGTTGTTTATTAAAATGAAGAAGAAAACCGTGAGGAGGTAAGGCAGGTATTTTGCCCATTTCTTACCGAGGTTTGGCTTAGCCACATCATCCCGTACAAAAGTGATGATCGGCTCCATCACATTCTGCCAGCCCTTAGGCGCGGATGTAACACCATAGCCATTGCGGTATTTCTTTGCAATGCTAAGCATAAGGAAAACCAGTAAACTGAGCGCAATGATCATCTGCACCACATTCTTAGTAAGAGAGAAATCGTATACTTTAGAACCGTCAGTGGCGACGATCTCTTTTATTTCATTGTATTTATAACCGTTGTAAGCAAGCTCACCTTCGTGGCCAAAACGGGAAGAAGAAAAAGTTGAAAGTCCTTTTGTGGGTGAATAAAGGATAACCGGTAATGGAATAGTAGCGTGAAAATTGCCTGCGGTGAAGAAATGGAACTCGTGGGCATCTTTAATGTGGTCCATGATGATCTTAGCCGGATCAAGCTTTTCATGGTGGGCTTCGGTCTTTGCTTCATGATGGGTTTCCTGTGCAAATGAAACTGCACCAAAAACAGTGAAAACTACAGTGAAAACCAATGCCACTAACGATTTGATGTGCCTTTGTACCATATACATCTTCAAATTTCGGCAAAGATACGGGTGTATGGGGGAATAGGCAAATACCGGAGAGGGAAAATGAGCATTTTTGGCTTTTATACTGTCTCCTCCTGCTTTTTAAACTGCATCCGATGCAATTGGTAATAATGCCCCTGCTTTGCCATTAGCTCGGCATGGGAGCCTATTTCTTTTACTTCACCGTTATCCAGCACTAGGATCTTATGTGCCTTGCGAATGGTGGACAAGCGGTGGGCAATGACGATGGAGGTTCGCCCCGCAATGAGTTTATCAATGGCATGCTGTATGAGTGCTTCGCTGCCGCTGTCTACAGAGGAAGTAGCTTCATCTAATATTAGGATAGCAGGATCATATAAAAGTGCCCGCACAAAGGAGAGCAACTGGCGCTGCCCGAGGGATAATGTAGCACCTCGTTCCATTACATTATAATCATAGCCGCCGGGGAGCTGCTCTATAAAATCGTGCAGACCGATGAGCTTTGCAGCACTGATTGCATCTTCTCTTTTTATGTCTTCATTACGCAGGGTAACATTATCCATCACGCTGCCGCTGAAAAGGAACACATCCTGCAGCACGATGCCTATCTTGCGGCGGAGGTAATCAAGATCATATTTTTCAATATCCTTTCCGTCTATTTTTATATGGCCTTTTTGTATATGATAAAGCCGATTAATGAGGCTGATCACCGATGTTTTGCCGCTGCCCGTGTGGCCTACGATGGCAAGCGTTTCCCCGGCGGCGATGGAAAAATTGATATCCCGCAGCACATAGCGGTTTTCGGTATAGGCAAACCACACATGCTCAAAACTGATATTGCCCGCCATGGCCGGGGGCGCAAAGGTTCCGCCTCTTTCAGTTACATCCTCATTATCAAGCACGGCAAAAACACGCTCACTTGCAATAATGCCCATCTGCAGCACATTGAATTTATCTGCCAGCATGCGCAGCGGCCGAAACAACAAATTGAGGCAAAGAATAAAAGCAGTGATGAGCCCGCCGGCATTGGCAGCCTTCTCTGCAGATACACCGGCTTCCATGCCTGCCCACCATACGAGGAGACCCACTGACAACGCAGAAACCAGCTCTACCACCGGAAAGAAAACGGAATAAGCAAATATGGCTTTGACGTTGGCATCCCGATGCTCTTTATTGATCTCGCTGAATTTTTCCTGCTCTCTTTTTTCTGCGGCAAAGGCCTGAACGATGCTCATGCCCGTGATGTGTTCCTGCACAAAAGCATTGAGGGCAGCTACGGCATTGCGCACCCGCACAGAAGAACGGTTAACACTTTCTTTAAAATAATACGTGGCAATAATGAGGAAAGGAAATGGCGCCAGGCAAATGAGCGTGAGTCGCCAATCTGCTATGAACATATAGATCAAAATGGAAATAATAGAAAGGAGATCCGCAATAATGGGAATGAGGCCATCGCTGAAAATATCATTCACAGATTCTATATCATTTACCGTGCGGGTAGTGAGGGTACCTATGGGCGTTTTGTCAAACTGTGACAGATTAAGGTTTACGATCTTTTTGTAGGTGCTGATGCGGAGGTCTTTTACCACGCTTTGCCCCAGAGAAGCTGTAGTAAATGTAAAGAGGAAGCGGCAGGAAGTTTCCAAAAGCAAAAGCACAATCTGTATGATGGTGATCTCAATAATGAAACCGCCCGGGCCGTTGATGAAATTGCCGAGTGTCTCATTTTTAATGCCGCTGTTTATAGTGAGCTGTATAAGCAAGGGGCGAACGGGTGCAATGGCAGCCAGAAATATTGAGAGAAAAACCGACAGGTAAAATTTGTGCTTATAAGGTGCAGCAAAACTGAACACGCGGCGGAGGACAGATATTTTCAGTTTTTTCTTTGCCGGTGCGGGGGTGCTCATTGGTTGCAAAATTACGCGTAAGTACGCAGTTTGTAAAAGTTGAAATATTTTAGCAGTGATTATCCGGGATGTGACCGGCCATTCGCTTTGAATTAACTTTAATTCTTAAAAGATGTGAATGCAATTTGATAATTATACCATACGGCTTCTAACCATGGACGACTTGGAAGGCTACATGGAACTTGTTGACAAAAACAGGAAACGCCTGGAAGATTTTTTTACCGGCACCGTTTCACGGACCAAAACGCCGGAAGATACCGGGGCATTTCTTACAGATATCCTTGAACGTGCTCAAAACAGAACCTATTACCCTTACATCCTTACAGAAGATCAAACGGGTAAGATTGTCGGGTATTTAGATCTGAAAAATATTGATTGGAGCATTCCAAAATCTGAAGTGGGTTGTTATATCGATGAACTGTATGCGGGGAAGGGCATAACGACCAAAGCTTTCTCAGTATTCTGTGAATTTTGCTTTAAAGCATATGGCTTTGAAAAACTGTTTTTACGAACGCATGAAACCAATACCTCGGCAAGGCGGGTGGCGGAAAAATGCGGGTTTGAAAAAGAAGGTGTGTTGCGGAAAGACTATAAGACATCCTCAGGCGAATTGGTAGACCTGATCTATTATGGACGTTTGCGGCAAAATTCGTGAGAGCGTGGACGGAATGATCAGTAACTAAAAACCTTCCTTATAAACTTCACCCCAATATATTTGTTAGGAGGGATGTAGGATGAAAACAGATCCTTTGTTTGTTTGGAACTGAATACAGAATTAAAATGTGACCAGGTATTGTCCCAGTTAATATCCTTATTATTTACCAGGTCCTGATTTATTTTTTGCAGCAGCGGGTCATTAATGAACTTGGAGCCGATATTCCGTGTAACAATAATATTCACATCCGGGTTTTGGTTAAACACATTTAAAACTTCGCTGTAGCCGCCGCAGGATCCCAGGAACACAAAGGCTGCTGACGGTGTTATTTTGCGCAAGCTCTGCTGCAGGTGGTAGCTGTGGCCGCGATGGATAAATGATGATAATTCATAGCCTTCCTGCTGTATGTCCCGCAGCATCTCATCCTGAGCAGAATCTGAACCGGATTTGGTGTTGGGCTTGTTCATATAAACCCGCATATTGTTGCCGGATAGGGAATTGAAAATGATGTAATTTCCTTTGTCTGTTTTGTCCCATATTTTTTTATCGTAAGAAGCCACACTGTTTGTAAAGGAACTTGCGCCATCCTCATCATCATAAAAGTATGCTGCCTGCACAATGGCATTGTTCTTTTGCAATCGCTTTACGGGAAGCACATCATAGGTGGGGTCTGATGTGTAATCCGTTTTGTTCATCAGGATATTCTTAAAACCGGCAAACATTCTTTGCAACATAATATCCTGTTTCACTCTTGATCTTTCGTATGTATTGATATAGCCAAGGAGGATACGCTGTACAACAGGCTGGTGGTTTATTTCATTCAGTATCTCCGAGATGGTCATCGCATTAAGCATGATCTGATTATCCGTAAGCTGTGAGCTCACCACTTTCCGAAAATAATTTCCCATGAGCTCAGCAAACTTTTCAGGTTGAAGGTGCACAATAAGATCATCTACCAGGCCATACGTAGATACATTGGAAACAAACTGGCCGAACTGGTAATAGTCAACAGTTTTTAAAAAATTATCCAATCCTTCTTTCTGCGCCTCAGCAATGAATTTTTTATACGTGTATAAAAAGCTGGAGGTATACAGCTGCCCGCTACCGCCTATCAGAAGAAAATATAATTCCCGCGCAGACAGGTTGTTCAGGATTTGAAAGCGGACCTTGTCCGGCGAATCGTGCAGCGTGTTTATTTCATCTATGTAGAATTTATTGGCTAGGGTTTTATTAAGCGCAGCAATGGGTTGTTCCAAGTACAGCTTCACACTGCGATCGGGACTGGTGTGCAGGCGAATGGTTTCATCTACAAATGCACGGTAATATTTTGGCGGAACCATGGTAAGCTTACGAACAGAATCTGCGGTAATTCGGTTTTCCTGAATGGCCAAGCCGAACGGCAACACCATGTCATAATAATTATCTTTTGGTATCTGTGTAACGGCTCGCACAGTAGGGTTAGTACTTTTACCGGCTATGGAAGCAAAAACAGCCTCATTGCCGGCAAGCTTATCAGTAAGTATTTCGGGCGCACCATTGGCGAGGAAATACATCAGCGTATCCCGGAAGGGGATGTATTTGGGATCCGCGAGCCGCGTGGAAATATAATACGGATTATTAAGCATTTCCCGGATCCCTACGATAAGGCTGATACTGTCGCCCAGGACAAGGCCATCAAAAGCAGATTCCAGGATAGCGCTTTGTGAAATTCCTATTTGCCTGTACAGGTCTGCCAGCGGACGCTTCTTATAAGCAGCTAATGTTTGCAGAAAAAATGCATTTACGGAAGGAATACGCAGTACGCTTATAGTTCGTTTGCTGATCTTCGTTTGGCTTGCATCAAAAAGCCTTGTAAGAATTACTTTAACCGGCCGATCATCTACTATTACATTTTTAGCGATAAGGGAATCGCAGGTATTAAAATAAAAACGGTCGATGCTTTGTGAGAATGACCTTTCTATGGCTTTCTTCCTAAGTGTTTCTACCAGTTTGTCTCTTGCTGTGGTATAAGTATCCTGTGCAAATACACCCTCGTTCATAAAGAACTGAATAAGGAGCATAAACAGAGCCCCTACAAATTTGTAACGGTACTTAACTATATATTTATTCATGGCGTTGTTATTCTGCAAAAGCTATGCTATAAGTTAGTTTATCTCTTAAAGGCAGGCATTATACTCCCGCGCAAATATTATTATAACATTATAAATAGTTCTTAAAAGGTCACAGATGAAAAGAATAGCAGATCCCCACTCACTTAATTTAACAGAATCTAAGCCGTAAAGTAAAACCCTCAATCTTAACTTTATGGCACAGGAAAAAAAGCTGCAAAAGGCTGTTTTCTTCAATTATTTTAATTCTATTAAGCACTATCCGAAAGATGAAGCTAATCATCCTTTTATTGAATTTCTGCCTTTTACTGTTTGTTTCGGTTTCTGCACAAGCCTCAGATTCTACTTATGCCATGCGTATAGACGCAAAGCATAAGGCCGCTGTAAAACGGCTTACTGTGCAGGCCTCTACCCTTCCGGCATACCTAAAGAAATTCAATTTTAATGAAGACCTGGTATTCCTCTTAGACATGTCCATACACTCCGGGAAGACGCGGTTTTTCGTTTATAATATGAAGAAGGACGCAATTGAAGCTTCAGGGCTGGTTTCGCATGGTATAGGGTCCAATAAATATAACGATGATCAACCTCTTAAATTTTCCAATGTGCCCGAAAGTAAAATGACCTCTGAAGGAAAGTTCCGAGTGGGTGCTTCTTACAAAGGCATATTCGGGCTGGCCTACAAATTATACGGCTTGGAGAAAACGAATGACAAAGCTTTTGAGCGTGCTATAGTTATGCATGCCCATAAAAAAGTACCGGATAAAGAGATCTTCCCGGAGTACATCATTGTAAGCCAGGGCTGCCCTACTGTATCGAAAACCTTTCTTGCTACTTTGGATAAATATATCAAGGCATCCAAGAAGCCGATCTTATTGTGGGTATATGACTGATGGGTTGCTCCAAGTCCGGTTACGTTTGCTCACTCTCCTTTACATCTATTTCATTTATCTGCGGCTTGTATGCTGCAGGCAACAGGATATTTTTAAGAAAGCCATCCATCTTTACGGTACGGCTGAATTTAAACAGGGGTAAGACGGGGGTAAGCAGTGAGAACTTACTGAAACTTAACAGATCCATTACTTTGGCGGGCACAACCAATTTCTGACCTTCGAGCAATACTTTATACCGCACAGCGCCTAAGTGTTTTTTGTATTGCTTAAAGAGATCTGTTGTATACTCGCTCATTTGCAAATCGGCTATTAAATGTGCTTCACGTACCGGCAACCATTCTATGTAAGTAGCGGGTAATTCTTTCAGGCCCATTCGCATACCTACCCGATAAAAGACATTGTACACTTCTTCCTTTTCTTCATCATTCAATCTGTGCTCCAGGAGTTCGTAAGCTGCTATTGAATAATGAATGAGCATAAAAAGCACATCACGATATGCCCAATCCGGTATGAGCGCACCACGCTTATTTTCTACTGCACCATGTATCTGCCGGAGGATATCAATGGACGCATTGGCTTCCGCCGTTGGCGAAAAAACGATCTTTCTTGCATAAGTGACTGTAGAGAACAACCGCCCCAACGGATCGGCAGGCAACTTACCGGTGAAGTAAAGCCAGTCGACAGCTTTATTAAGCGCAAACTCTGCGGAGGCACCCGCGAAAATAAAAAGTACTGTGTCGCTCTTGCCCCATATTTTCCTGACCATCGAGTTTTTTTGAACGAAAAAATGCATGTATTAAAGTGATTACTGCTAAGTTACAAATCGTGCAGAACGGTTTGCTGATTATATGTTGGTCGGTTGTTAATTCTGAAGCCGGCATATTATTGATACCTCGTAACAGACTAAGTTTGCAAGTCAAATACTTCCTGCATGCGATCAAGCTTTTATAAAATTTTCGGATTTATTTTTTCAGTGTGTTGTCTTCAATTTACCGCCTACAGCCAAGAGGTAAAGATGCTCAGCATTGATGAGCTGAAAAAACGAACTGCAAACGGTAAGGATACCACTTACATAATTAACTTCTGGGCCACATGGTGCGCACCGTGCGTAAAGGAGCTGCCGTATTTTGAAAAACTGGGCGCTGCTTATAAAACAGATAAACTAAAAGTATTGCTTGTAAATGTTGACTTCAAATCCAAATTAAAAACAAACGTAATCCCGTTTGTAAAAAAAAGGCAATTGAAAAGTGAAGTGTTCATGCTGAATGAAACTGATCCGGATATTTACATAAACCGCATTGATAAAAGCTGGACGGGAAGTATACCCGCCACATTATTTATGAAGAACGGTAAACGGGTATTCTCAGAAAATGAATATAATTACACTGAATTAGTAACAGCTTATAAAAACATACAGTAAAATTTATGAAACAACTATTCACGGTAATATCTGTACTTGCCTGCTTCATTACACAGGCGCAGTATACAACCCTTACAGCCGGGCAAGCAGCGCCGGATGTAAAACTTAGAAATGTAAATAATAAGGAAGTGTCATTTGCAAGCTATCCGAAAGCAAAGGGCTATATCGTCGTATTTACCTGTAATACCTGTCCGTATGCAATTGCATATGAGCAGCGCATAATGGATCTGGGTAAGAAATTTACACCGCTCGGTTATCCAGTTATAGCCATTAACCCCAATGACCCGGAAGTATCCGGCGCAGATAGTTTTGATGAAATGCAGGACCTAGCTAAGGATAAAAAATATGCATTCCCATACTTGTACGATGAAGGGCAAAAGGTGACTAATGCATATGGCGCTATGAAAACCCCGCATATTTTTATTGTATCCAATACGGAGAAAGGCCGCACTGTAGAATATACCGGCGCTATTGATAATGACACTGAAGGCAGCAATGCAAACCGTACGCGGTATGCCGAAGATGTAATAGCTTCCTTAATGAAGAATGAAAAACCGAATGTGACTGTAACTAAGGCGATAGGTTGTACGGTGAAGAGGAAGAAGGTTTAAATGCGGAACGCAACGTCCCCTGCGGGAGACATTGCTGAAAAAAGGATAGGTTGTACAGTGAAAAGGAAGAAGGCTTAAATACTGAAACGCAACGTCCCTGCGGGAGACATTGCTATAAAAAGAGCACTCCCTTACTATATTAAAAACCCGCTGAAAGAAATCAGCGGGTTTTTATGTCAGAAGATCAATCGTTTATTTTCTTGCCTGCAGATCAAGCTCAATGTTTACTTTTTCTGAAATGAATTTGTCTTTAAGTGTTTTATCGTTGCCGTAATTCATTTGCCATTGTGTGCGGTCTATGTCAAAATTTGCTTTTGCCTTCAGCGTATTATCATCAAGATCTACACGAGCGGGAAAGGTCACATTCTTTGTAACACCTTTTAAAGTAAGGTTGCCACTTACTGTAAAATTGGCACCATCCACAATTGATGTGTCGGAACTGTTGCGCTCATAAGGCACCACTGATGTGATGTCAAACTTAGCAGTGCCGAATTTATCCGCATCAAAGAAATCCCCGCTCATGAGGTGAGGACGCAACTTGTCGTCGAACATACCACCCATTTCTTCCAGCTCCATAGATTTGATATTGATCACAAAGCTGCCACCCGTGATCTGATTATTAGCGATAGCGGCTGTTCCGGATGCCAGCTTAAACTTACCGGGATGGTTCTTTCCTACACCGTTGCCCGTAAAGCGTACATAAGATGCCGTGGTGTCTATTACAAACTGAGTTCCTGATGCGGAACCTGTTTTTTGTTCAGAGGTAATAGTTGCATTGTCCCCTTTTGGCGCACTGTCGCCGCAGGAAGTAAGAAAAGAAGCAGCGGCAAGAAGGCCGATGCCGAATAAATTGGATGTGATCTTCATAATAAATAATTTGATGGTTTAACATTGATTTCTCAATAAAATTACCGAATTATACAAAGGAAACGGCTGCGATTGTACTTATCATTAGAAAGTGCTTAAAATACCGGCTCTTTTACCGCCGGTAACAAACCTCCCGGTGATTGTGGACAGAGCAGAACTATGCAGTAAATTCGCATATCAAAATACTATAAACTAATACCAACTAACTTATGAAATTGTCCATTACGTTTTTATTGATCCTGGTATGTCAACTCAGTTACAGCCAGGACAGGATACAAAAAATAGACAGCTTATTAAATGACCTGTACGCAAAAGAAAAAATAAACGGAAACTTTCTTATTGCGGAAAAAGGGGAAGTTATTTACAGTCGCAGCTTTGGCATGGCCAATGAAGAAACAAAAGAAAAACTTACAGAAGAATCTGTATTCGAACTTGCATCTACCTCCAAAGCATTTACAGCAATGGCTATTGTGATGCTTAAAGAACAGGGTAAGCTCAAACTTGAGGATGATATAACTAAATACATTCCCGCCCTCTCACACTATAAAGGAATATCAGTGCGTAACCTGCTTCACCATACAGGCGGATTGCCTGATTATATGGGCCTGATGGACAGTGTATATGATAAGAGCAGGATAGCAGTGAACAATGACATCATAACCGTTTTCAGTAAACATAAACCTGCTATTGCTTTTACACCTAATGCTAAATGGGAATACAGCAATACCGGCTATGCGTTGCTGGCAAGCATTATTGAAAAAGCTTCAGGGATGTCGTACGGAGCTTACCTGGAGAAAAACATTTTTAAGCCGCTAAAGATGAAAAATACTTTTGTATATACCCGACGGTATGCGCCGAAAAAAACTGAGCATTATGCATACGGTTATGTACGGGACAGTCTGAAAAATCGCATTCTTCCTGATGACATGGCTCAAACCAAAATGGTAGTATGGCTTGATGGGATTGTGGGAGACGGTACGGTGAACTCTACCGTGAGGGACCTATTGATTTGGGACAGGGCTTTATACACCAATAAACTAGTGAGTAAAGAAAGTATGAATGAAATTTTTATGCCTGCTACTTTAACCGACGGCAACAAGACAAGCTATGGATATGGCTGGTTGCTGCAGGAAAAAGGGGATTTCGGGCGGAGAGCATATCACAGCGGAGGCTGGCCGGGTTATTCTACTTTCATAGACAGGCATACGGAAAATGATAAGACCATCATCATTCTGCAGAACAATGACCGCGTGTCGGTACCGGTAAAATCAATCAGTAATATTCTTTATAACATTTCTTCTGTATCTAAAAGCAGGGGCAAAGAATTTTTGATACCTGCAGCGCAACTGCAAAAATTTACGGGCACTTATGAAGTGCGGGAAGGGTTGGAAATGGCCATCACCCTTGAGAAAGATCAGCTTTACACACAGCTTACCGGACAGGAAGCCTACCCGATCTTCCCTGAGAGTGATATGTTATTTTTCCTGAAAGTAGTGGAGGCGAAACTGGAATTTGAAAAGAATGATAAGGGAGAAATAACAGGCGCTACCTTGATGCAGAACGGCAATAAAATAAAGGCGTTGCGAATAAAATAAGATATTCTTCGCCCTAATCATTAAAGAAACCCGCACCATGGAAACGAGGGTGCGGGTTATATTTATAATGCAATACGCTGTAAATATTTACAAGACATATTATGAGGATACCGGGTGACTTGCCACATATTCATTAAGGCGCCTGAGAAATTCTTTCTTTGTTTTATCTGAACGGGGGCTATCGCTGTTATTGTATTCTTCTGCCAACCCGGGCGCTCTTTTCAGAATCCTCGTCATTTCATTTACGGTAGTGTTAAAAGGCTTACCTGTAGGACGAATCACCATGAGGTCCATCATGTCATCTACTTTAGTAGCTGCCACTATCAGGCTGCCCATGCTTCTCACAGGTTCTTTATAACCGAAGTAACCGTTAGGCCCCACATAATCCAAACGCCAATAATTAGAACTCAAGACCATTTTTACATACACGGACTGCCCATCTGAAAAGCCCCAGAATTTTCCGATACGACCTTCATCATCATCCAATTTAAAATTCACTTTCCCTATCCCTTTTTCCTTCTGTTTTTCAGATTTGGTTTTTTCCTTGATTGTAAATTCTCTCTGAACAGATGGTGCATTATTTAAAAACTCATCGTAATTTTTATAAAACCCTTTTTTCAGCGGATAATGCATACCGTCTTTTTTCCAAACAGCATTAATCTCCGATACAGCAGGAGCATCATCCTGGGCGAGGGCAACAGAAGATGATAATAGCAACAGGAACAGCAGCGAACTTTTCATAAGGATTTATTAAGGAATTAATCAGTAAAAATACATGTTTTTCTGCTGTATGCCCTCCTCTGATAAGTAGCATTTATTCTTTGAAAGAAAGACAACCAAACGCCATATAAAAAATATTACATATTTTAGAGTTGTAATGAATATATTTCACATTGCTATTTGGACTATCCTAAGAAGAATAAGATTTATAAACGTTATTATTCATTTTTTAAACAAAAATTATGGTAACTGCACAAGCCGAAGAACAAAGCTTAGCGGAGAAAAACATGGCTGCTTATTTCATTTCTCACGATACAAAATACATTGCTGAAGATGCGATTTTCAGAACCATGAATAACGGCGATGAAACCAAAGGCCGTGAAGCAATAGGCGGCATGTTATATTATCTGTACAAGGTTGCCTTTGACGCTCATGCAGAAAATACCAATACTATAGTTACAGAAAATGATGCGGTGTGGGAAGGAACATTTGTCGGAAAGCATATCGGGGAATTTGCAGGAATGTCTGCTACCGGGAAAGACATAAGCGTTCCTTTATGCGTGGTCTATAAACTAAATAGTGAAGGCCTGATAAAAAGGGCAAATATTTATATGTCGGGTGACGTACTGATGCAGCAGCTGACCTCATAAAATTTCGAAGCAGAACTTATTGGGCTTCCATTTTTTTGGTATAAGCTTTCAGGAATATAGCACCGAGATTTTTATAGGGCGGAACATAATCGTCCCAGCTTTCCCTAACCGCTTTACTCTGGTCAGATGAGAAGGTCTTCGTCAGGCTTGCCCACATAGGACGCCAGGCAAGATCGCTGCCCGCGCAAAAGACATCGTTCATGTAAGTAAGGATAGGGCGATTGATATCTCCCGTTCCTATCTCTTTTGTGGAAATTATATGTGCATCCGGGTTTATCTCTAATATTTTATTCAGGTTCTGATAGCCCCCGCAAGATCCCAATAATACGATCTTAGCATCTCCGGGCATCCTGCTCATGGTACGATCCAACCAATAACTGTGGCCGCGATGAACGATAACCGAGGGTTTCATACCCTGCTCTTCCAGGTATTCTCCAAGGTGTACCTGTGCTGTATCATCCAGGTTAGCATCATTATCTAAAGGCTTATTTGCAAATACCATCACATTGCCTTTCAGCGAAACGGCTTCCATCCATTCTTTCTTATCTGTTACTTTCCATTCTTTAGGAGAGAATGAATTGCGGAATGAGGGATAGAACATTTTCCCATCCTTATCGCCGTAAAAGAAAACCTGTTCTATGATCCTTCCCTTATCATCCTGCATATATTTATTGCTCACTTCATATATAGGTGGGATACCTGTAAGTGCAGTAAGGTCTATCTGATTTTTTTCATCTGCAGAAAGAAAAATGGTTTTAAGCAACCCGTATATGATCTTACCGCTTTTGTTGTTGTCTTTTATGGCTTCATTTTCATTATGTACCACATTAGCCATCATGCTTTCCAGCAATTTCGGATCTGTAATGCTGCTGTAAGAATCTGCCACATCCACTGCATCTTCCAGATTATTATTGTCCAGTTTCGCTACGAATGCTTTCATGAGGAGCTCCGAACGAGCCTGGGGCATGGTTTTAAGAAAAGTATCGAGGCGGTTGTAATTAGCCGCCATCTTTAT
>JBGTJG010000311.1:0-2431 GCA_041745235.1 Ferruginibacter sp.
AGCTGTTCTGCTATTTTTAATTGCTTATCATTCAGCTTCAGCAGCCCCAGTTGCTGGAGCATAATCTCCATAAAGCTTGTTTCTACTTTATGCGGTATCACACGGTTATCATCCTGCTCCGGGTAATTATCATCACGCAGCTTATAGTCTCCTACATCATCATCACCTTCATGTACATAATCACTGATGTCTATGTTGTCGTATTCGTCTTCTGTACCTTCGGTTTTATATTCTTCTTCCCCGGGCTCGGTAAATTCATCTTTCTCAAATTCATCTTCATGGTTTTCTTCCTGCTGTTCCAATGCAGGATTTTCTTCCATTTCTTCTTTTATCCGTTCATCCAGAATTGCAGTAGGCACCTGCAACAATTTCATGAGCTGGATCTGCTGCGGGGAAAGCTTCTGTAATAATTTCTGCTGTAAACTCTGATGTAAAGCCATGCCGTTAGTTCAAAAAGTTAAGGTTTTCTAAGGTATTATTAACGAAGCAGGTAAATCGCTCCGGCTGATAACTACGTAAATTTACAACCATTCATGATTATAAGTGAGCCCTAAACGTATATTTTTATTATTCTGTTTTATTCTGATTGCGCCTGCAGCATTCTGCCAGACTGTATATCGTGGCCTTGGAAGTCCAAAAGCTTTTCTTTCTCCTGTAAATCTGAAAACGCTTCAGCGGTCTGTAATTTCTCCTTCTATGCTTGTTTCTCCCTCATTTTATTCATGCAATCTTGCGTTCTTTTGCCGGCAGGAAATAAAGCTTGAAAAAGCTACGGGAATTCCTTTTAAGTTTCGCCTTGGTTCTGTACAACAGGTTGATTACCTGGAGGGCAAGCGAGGAGCAGCCCGATACTAAGGAAATCCCGTTAAACTCAAACCTACGGCGCAACCTGCTTACAGGGAAGCTTAATTGTATATTAATAAATAAACAATTTTCCCGATCTGCCTGTTGAATAACATCTCAGAATCAGGAAATATTTACATTTACGGGACCTGCACAAGCGCCGGCGTGCGGTATAAAACAGACTCTTTTCTTAAACCTGAGCTTTCGATCATGAACAAAAAACAATTGTGGTTACGCCTGAAAGATTATCATTTTGAACACCTTGTTCCTGTAGGGCTATGGGATTCTATACAGGCAAAGTTTGGAAAGACCGACCCGTCATCTTATGCATTTGCCCATAAACTGAGCCGCCAACACAGCTGGACAAAACCTTTTGCACTGAAAGCAATTTCTGAATACAAAAAATTTGTTTACCTAGGTGTTATAAGTGATTTTGCGGTAACACCCTCTGAAATAATAGACAAGGTATGGCACGGCCATATCCTCTTCAGTACCGCATACCGTCAATTCTGCGATGAAATAATAGAACACAAGTTTGATCACCATCCTGAATTAGTTTTTACCACCGATCAGACAGAGACCTTTAAACAACAATATTTGCAAACGCAGGAATTGTATAAAACAGAATTCAACACAGACCCTCCCCAAGCGATATGGGGAAATACCAAATTTGATAAAACGACAGAAAAGGTTCCTGAAAAGGAAAGGACGGATGCAGGTTCTGCAGTTTCTCCCTATATCGGAGAAGGCCCCTTACATACTTCGTTTTCACCGAGTGAAACTACAAACTCCCCGGAATTCAACGGATTTGACAGCGGCGATTTTGGGGGTGGCGGTGCTACCGGTAGTTGGGGTGACAGCACTTCGGATTCTTCCGGCAGTGATTCCGGTTCGTCCTGCAGCTCCGGCTGCGGTGGGGGAGATTAATCTGCAACCGGCTTTTTTGCATCACTTTCTATAAGATCTGCAAACTTCTCATCTACCAACGCGGACATGCTGAGTGTGAGGTGGATATCCAGTTTATCTTTTATAACCTTTCCCATGGATTCATCAAACACCCTTAATATCAACCGAAGATCAGGATTGTAAGACCGTGCACTTAAGCCTATTTGTAAATTAGTATAGTCGTCATTCACCACGGATATCAGTGAACTTGCTTTTCTTACGCCGGCGTCTTCGAGAACACCGGGAAGGAGTGCATTACCGGAATAAACATCGATACCCAGGTTACGAAAATACCGACTGTTTGGTGAATCTTCATTGCTTTCAATGATCACCATTTTTTCTCCTTTTTCGTACAGCTGCTCGGCAATAAAAAAACCCAGCCTGCCGAGGCCGCACAGAATAACATGATCTTTATACCCGTATTTTTTCTGACCCAATGCCAGCTGTACCCGTTTCTTTATGAGCCGATCTACAGTAAGTGAAAATATCATCCAGATAAATACCGTAGAACATAAAATAAGCAATATGCCTATGATCTTGCTGAGCGGGGCAGCTTCTTTCAGATTGATATCGCCATATCCAACAGTGGCCACGGTAACGATTACAAAATAAAATGAGTCCAGCAGCGACAGGTCTTCATTGA
>JBGTJG010000312.1:0-19851 GCA_041745235.1 Ferruginibacter sp.
CCTCAGAATAAAAATTATTTATTCCCTTCATTTTATATAACCTTTCATGAGCACTATAAAAACGTTCAAAATGTTTAACCAGGAAAACGATTGGGTGATATGAGTAAACCCCAATCCTTAGGTATAAATTGATAAAGACGCTTTCGATAAAATCTTTGTCACTTTCCTCACAGCTTACCAGGCTTCGGTTCTTGTATACAATTTTTGGATACATGACGTATTCAAAAGCGTCTCTTTCCAGATTCTGGAAAATAGTTTTGAACTTCTCTGTGTCATATGTTCCTAAGCTGGGGAGACCGGACAATGTATACCCCATAGCTTTGTTATACCATTTAGCTTTCTCAAAAAAGGACATAGCTGATATTTTAATTTTATCGTCGCGAATACCAGAAAAAAGCAGTGCTCAGGAAGTGATTAAAGCCCATTAAATAAAACCCATCAGACATCTTCCCTAAGCACTGCTTAGGGGATTAGAGAACTGTAAATTCTGCATCTTCGGTTTCACGATCAGAGAAAAATTGCGCTGCCATTTTGCGGCGCAGATCTTCACTGGAGGGCTTGCGTTTGAAATGAACACCCCTTGTTGCGTCAGGCTCGAAGCCGTAGACAAATGAACGCTCGATTTCCTCATTCATAATTGTTATATCAATGAGGTCCTGGAAATAGTCATCCTGAATCTTATAGCTTGCCGCATAGCTTAAAGCATAACAAATTCCACTAACCATCAGCAGCATTCCTACCGGTTGACCCATTGATTTTAATACTAGACCAATAAGGAAGAAAAAACCGGGCTCAACAAAAACCTCCACCATAAACGCAGTGGGCCGAGTTTTATAAATAGGAAGGTTATAAAAGAAAGGAAGGCTAACACCAGGGCTAAGACTAAACCGGTTGTAGTCATAGACATTTGAATGAGTGTAAGTTTCCTTGCTCCGTTTGTAGCAAAAGAATACGAACAAACCGGTGAAAATATACCATGTAGCATACCTCTCAAAAAAACTTAAACCGCTACCACCATAAATAACACTAAAGAATTGATCAGCATTGTACAGCACTAGTGGCAGCAGAAGGAGGATGACTGCCACGGTTACGGCGGAGGCAATGGTGAAGTAACGGCGGCCAAAATTTTTACGGATGAAAACTTCAAGAGACAACCTGGGATACGAAGCGATCCCCCAGAAGAAATTGAAGATGGTTTTTTGCAAAATGTTTTCACGGCGGAAAACGGAGCGAAAGATGTTCTTTTCCATAGTTGTAATTTTAAATTATAAATGAAAATTTTGATTGAAGACGATTTTTTGATAGTTCTTGTTATTATTGAAAGCTTTGCCCTGGCGCTGAATGTATGCGCCTGTCAAAAATTTGTTCGCTTTCCCTCCCGTGCTCAGGGACACGAATTGTTCGGGCCGTACGCATTTCTGAAGTTTAAGAGATTTCGTATTTGCGATATGCATATCCCCGACGAGGGTTTTTGTCTGGCTTTGATCTTCCACCCATTCCTCGCCAATGAGGTCAGAGGCGTACTGGTTAGTGTCTATATCGGAATTTGCATGGAAGATCTTCGTGGCCATTGTACCGAGGAAGCTGGTTACATGGTGCTCTGAACCATTGCCACCCATATGAGCGTGATAGTTTGATATGTTTTGTGTTATATAGACCGTGGCAATACGACTGGACCTGCAAGTTGTCTGAAAGAGGGTATCATTTCCCACGAGGAGATGCTGCGCCTCGTCTGTGACTAAAAAGACAGGCCTTTCATTCTGCATAATATCCCTGCGTTCCATCGTTCGCTGCCAGACATATTTGAACATGATTTGCGCTTCTTTCCCGACTTGATCATACAGTTTTATCGGCAAGTTTATTAGAATGATCTTGCCATTCAGGCAATCTGCCGGGGTAATCGTTGATTCGCCTTCACAAAACATCGAAAAAACCGGCTCCTGCAGCAGGCGGTAAAGAAACCCCATAAACTTAAAGTCAATGATCGCCTTTGTTTTTTCTGCCAGTGACTTGTACTTTTTCATGAAGAAAGTATAGACGGAAATCAGCGTTCTTGCAGATGGGACAGCCTTGCTTATAGCTGCGTCTGCAAGGCCCAGCTTCTCCATCTCGTCAAGCCAACCATCAGGCATCGTTTTTTCCCACGCATCGATTTGCGTATTAATTTTATTCTGCGCTAACTGGTATGCCTGTACGAAAGCCGTGTCGATTTTTTCCTTTAATTTATCATCCTCTTTAGTAGGCGCTGACAGGAACACGTCGTACAGTTGCTGGACGGTCACCTTGCCATAAGCGAGTATGCAAAGGTCTACCACGTTAGAGATGGTCAGGGTCATGGCATCTTTCCAGAAGGCATCTTCATTGCCTTCTTCAACGTCCCTACCTGCCCTAATAACAGTATTCAGAATGCTGACGACGTTCGTGGAGTAAGTCCGTTCTTTTACACTGGTTTCGTACTCAAGAAAGTTAAACCGCTGGCCGTTGCCTGGTTCCAGAATCACCAGATCGTTTAAGCGGCCTGCCTCTCGGCAATAAGCAATCCATTGATCCTTCTCATCAATCTTTACTGTAAGAACAAGGCCGCCCATGCCAGACTGTAAATACCTCAATGCAAGCATTCTTGCAGAACCGGAAGACTTCCCACTTCCAATTCCCCCAAATATTTGAACGCCTTCGATGGCATGGGCTATTGTGAAAGGAGATTTGTCAGGCAATTGCAACAGCTGATCATCCAGGTTCCACTTTTTTCTGTACGTCATAAGAATCCATTTTTATCAGTTAGAGACATTTTTTAAGCGTTGTGCTCGTACGGTAGTTAAAACCCGAAAGGTGATGCGTCACGTCGCAGGAATAAATGTTGCATTCATTAAACTTGCGGGAACTCGCCGTAGAAATCCATAAACTTTTACTTCGCACCTTAGGCAGGGAAGCTTTAGGCGGTAATGGTAGGGTTTGCGACATGAGCTATAGTTTGATTGAGTAAACCCCTCTTCGTAGCGAGATCAAGAAGACATTTAAGCTATACGCTTAGTTCCAAAACATCTGAATTCCAACGTAAGGCTAAGTGATTGCAATGTTCTTTTTGAATATTACTAAAGACTGGTCTATATCATTATGTTTTTTTAACAGGGCAGGCAAAGCGCGGCAATATGATGGCGGTAAACCAATTTGCCAAACTAACTCTGAGGCAAGTATAGGTTCTTCTTGCTTAGTTAAATACCATTTTATTCGCTCAACTGGATGGTAAGGGATAGGTTCAAACACTCGGTCACTTAGTCCAGTTTCCTGATTTAAGAAGATAGAACCTCCATTAAGGAAATGCCCTAAATAGCCCCTTTGGCCGGTAATTAAACGTAAATGGGCCTTATCTTTTATCTTACTACAAGGCTCACATAAAAAAGTCAGTCTAACCAAGCTATCACCCATTTTCAAAACTGTGCCAGATCTATAATTATATAGGTTTGGGTCAGAGATGATGATATTCTCACGCAAATCACCAGGCTGGAGATTAAACGTTGCAATAGTGCCTGTATTTATGATCAGCATGTGTCGAAACGGAGAACATCTAACTTGTCCGATTATAGAGCCATCATTATTTATATCTAACGTTTTTACCGAGACCATCGGTTTACCCGTTCCTGGTTTAATAAATAGCGCTTTTATCATTAGATCATCTCGTGTTTAAAAACTGGAATACAAAATGTGGTTTTCGCCGCGCTTTTTAAATCAGGATTGTGTCCCAAAAGGTTTTTAGCTCGTTCAAAAGAAGCATTCCACATCTTTTCAAACACACGCTTTGATAAGATATATACATTCATATCTGCCAAGTGTAGTTCATTTTCTTTGGATGGTTTCATTATCCATTCATAGTAGGGCTTCGGTTTAACACGAAGAGTTATGCTAGTATAGGGACTTCGCCGCGTTTTAGGTAGAAAATCAAAATTGCCAAACCCTGTAATCCACGAATGATTTTCACCAATATTCATACGAAAACCATAACATATCATTTCATCGAACAACTCAGTAAATTCAAGCCATACCGCATCGATTTTCTTAACCTCATGCAGCAGTTGTTGAAGTTGACTTTGCGTTTGTACTTGTGGAAAAATCAGAGAGAGCGTACTAACCGATGGATCATTAATAGCAATTTGTATTGCCGAGTCAATCTCAGCCGATAAAGGTTTGATAACTTTTGCAAGCCAGCCAAACTTACCTGGCTTTCTAGCGGCCATAGCGGCGAAGGTGCAACCGGCTTCAAAATTTTTAAAGAAGTCGAACCATTCGGAAATAATCCGGGTATTTTTGATTGATGCCGAATTATTAAGTTCAGCTAAGTGTAGGTTTGTCATATCAATAATTTTGATCTGACAAACCTCCAAATGAAGTTGCGGTAAAAAGAAATTTAAAAATGATTCTGAAAGAATTTTATTGCGGCTTTGTTGGAGATAGTTAATGTAACTTTATACTAACTATTTTTAGCAATTTTCTCAAGGTTAATAAGTGCATTAGTAAGAATGTTACGATCAGCAGCATCATCAGCCGTAGATTTAAGATGGGATATTTTAGCATGCATAGAAGATAAAACGTCAACTTCCCAATTCGAAAGTGTTTTAATGAGATTTTGGTTTATTTCCATCCTGGGATACTTTCCATCTGAATGGTTGGGTTTATGGTGCCCTAAGTAAATGAGTCGATCTCGTTGAATATAATATTTCAACTCATCTTCAGTCGCAGTATCAAACTTCTCATTATATTCATGATAACTCGCACAGAATTTATTAGTGTGCCTATACAAACTTATTACCTGTGCAAAATGATAATCGAAAATTAGAATGCATGCTTTAATAATCAAATGAGTAATAATCAGGTTCTTTACTGTGTCGTAGTTGTATCCATTTTGGAAAGAAGCTCTACTTGTTTTGTTAAGATGATTTTCAAATTTGGCGATATCTTTTTTTATTTTGGCTTTGATGATGAAAAGCCCTTCAGCTATTTCAGGTACAATAGCGTCGGCCACATGTTTTTGAAAAGCATTGCCCTTATTGCAGTCATCTTTAAAAAAAAGGATGAGTAAATCGTTAATTGTCTTGTCCCTATAAATATTGATGAAGCTTTTGGGTAGTGCTGAACCATTTCTCTTGTGGATTTTAAATTCATAATAGCTTTTATCAAATTCATTTTTTGCTTTTCCCAATATAGGCTCATTTTTCTCAAATAAAATGTTCCAATGCTTTTTGAGCCATGTTAAAGTAAAAAGATGGATAAAGTTTGCGATCTGAGCGGCAGAAACGGCCTGCTTCAAGGCCAGATGGATAAAGAAATTCCCTACAGGCTTTACTCGTTGTAAAGGATCCATTAACGAAACCGGCTTGATAATTATTATAGCATTTGGATAATCATTAAGGCCTAGAATTGGAACTACGTTGCTCGCATATCTATCTAAGTAAGCTACTATTCCATTATGATCTATACTCTTTCCTGATGGATTTATTATCTCGCTTTTTGTTGATTGCGGTACCGAACGCCATTTGTAATATACGTCAGCAACATTATCCAGAACTGACTTATCGGAGTTTTCTAAGACAAGGATATAAGGCGTGAAACTGTACCAATTTGAAAACTCGGTAATAAAGTTTTCATTGCGAGTTTTTATATCCTCTAACAATTGATAGTAATTGCCTAGGATCTGATCAACTTCAGTTTTGGACTTATTTGAATATATAAAAGTGTCCCCTACTCCAACTAGATCGTTGATGTTGACTGTAATAACTTCTACTAGTGCAAATAACAGATTTTCACCATCTTTATTTGATGCTTCGTTAAGCAGGAATTGAAACTGATTGAAATAGTTCGTCACAAAAGCCTTGATTTCGTCATCCGAAAAACGCATGGCCTCTGAAGGCGTGATAAACTCCCAAGGGTTGATTTTTCTAAAGGAATTATCCATGTTTAACTTTTTACATGAAGATAACTTTTTAGGGTGCCTTCGCCATAGGTGCAAATCGTTTCTGCGACATCATCGCTTGGGCCTCTCGAACAGATACACAGATGTTTAGCCGATGTGCGCACATAACAGCCGCTTGCTTGTAATACACGCATTATATCCTTACAGATATCTCGTGTCATGAGTTCTTGTATCTGCAATCTTCTTCCATGTACATCTTTGACTAAGCGAACCAGCTTTCCTAAGCCCGTAATTATTTCCTTCGGCTGGTAATAGATGTCTGCACTACCGAAAAAAGGAGCAAAATGATGTTCACACATTGAATAGAACTGTATGTTTTTCATATGAATGACACCATCGTAATTTTCTACATGTACTACGTCATTTAAAACATCATCAGCGCTTAAACCATAGCCGCCGAATAGCTCCTTGAAAGACTTGCGTATACGATGCTCAGATTGCTGTAATTTTTCTTTTACGACACAGTTATCAATGAAACTAAATAAAGTATCTAAGTTGTCAGTTGTCATTTCTTCGATATATATTGATGGATTGATTAATTGTAAATTCTGGCTTCAAAAGGCTTTTTTTTAAAAAAGTCAAAAGTGCAAGTTCAGCTTCATTTGATTCAAACAGCATTAAATAAGAGACTTGCTTTGCTAAAGTCTCAAAATCAGGGCATTTTAGTTCCGCAACGAATGGCTCACTTCTTATAAGATTATATTTATTTGAAAAGTTCTTAATGGGAATTTCCGGATTAGATACTTCTACATTTTCATGTGTCCAAAGAATTAAATCATTTAGGAAGTCGTTGTTACTGTTAGCGACGATAATAACATTTTCAGGTTGTAGACTCTCTATTTTCTCGGCGAAAGCGACTAGATCATCATCGATAAACTGAAGAGTGTGGCTAATAAAGATCGTGTTTATTTTATCTTTACTAAAGAAATCAAAAAAGTCGCATTTTTTTCTGATATGGTCATGCCTGCAAGGATAATCATGCCTTGAGATTGCATTAACATCTATCATTATAACTTTTTTTTCGGCGAAGCCTTTATAAGCGATATCTCCTATGCCTGAGCCTACATCTAGTATCGGCGATACTATATATTGTTTTAAGTTTTTGGTAAGTAAATGAATGATTATCTCATTTTCATTACAATAGTTTTCTTTAAAGTCAAATACGTCCTTTGTAGCTATCCTTCTTTTTGATAGTTTCACTTTAAGAGATTTTGAAAGGGTTGAAATTTGTCTTATTATCGAAATAATCTTCATTTTCTACCCTCTTGAGCCAACCTACAAAGGGAACAGTAACTGGCAAGGCAATGACCTCCCATAGTACTTTAAAAATCCACGCTGATAGAAACGTTGTAGCCATCGCCATTGTACTCATAGTACCTGCAAAGGCTATTACTATAAATACTAACGTGTCAACTGCCTGACCTACCATCGTTGACGCAATGAATCGGAGATACATTGATCTGCCAGATTGTTTGATTTTCAATTTCGCCATCGTAAACGAGTTAATGAACTCCCCTAGAAAGAAGGCAGATATTGATGCTATAACAATCCGAGGCACTTTTCCTAGTATCACGTCAAAAGCTGCCTGGTTTTCCCAGAATGAAGCTGGTGGTAATCTATTTGCGATTTCTATGGTGAGTGTTAACAGAATCAATGAGAACAAACCTGTCCATATTGCCTTCCTGCTTTGTGCGTATCCATAGACTTCTGTAAAGATATCTCCGAATACATAAACAATGGGGAACAATATAATTCCAGCAGGAAAAATAAAATCCCCGAGTTGAAACAGTTTAGTATCTAGAATATTAGAAATTACTAAACTAGTCGCAAATACACCGGTGATGGTAGAAAAGTATTTATAGTGTTTCATCCGATTAATTTAGCTGCAAAATATACCTGCTCGCAAGATTAAAAGTTATAATCCCTTTTGTAAAAGTGAGTATAACTTTTCATAACCTAAACATTGGTAAGTTCCTGCAACAGAGTCCGAAATAAATATTCCTTTAAATTAGCAATGTCGTCGTTTTAAGGAGCGGCTCGATTCGGCTAAGATGCAATTCAAATAATCTAAGGCGATAGAACAAATTGCTGAGCTTCTGCAAAGAATGGATTATAATCCATTGCGAATAAATCAGACTCATCTGCAGTGGGCTCATCAAACGTGTAGTAGCTTTTTCTATAATTTACAATTGTCGCAGCCTTGAAATCATATTCACAGTACGGCAGGTCCGGACGATAAAACTCTTTTTCAAATAAGAGACGAAGGTGCAGTTCAGCGCCTAACGAGTACTTCAGTTCAGGATCGTATCCTAATAATAAAGAAAGCCTTTCTCTTGCCGCTTGTTTAAAGCCTGGCAGAAGCAATTTGTAAACTTTCCTCATGTCATAGTTATAAACTCTGCTGCCTACCCAACCGCCTTTTTTCATGTCATCGTTTCTAATGTGCTTCATATGTTTCAAAATATCGTCGGCAAATGAAGACTGGGTAATGACGCCGTTTTCCATGTTTTGAAGTAGGCTCTGTATATAGGAAATATGCGGCAGGTATATATAATTTTCGGGTATATACCCCAGGCAGCGCTTGATCCAGACAAGCGCATGATTTTTCTGCTCTGGCGCTAAATTTAAAGAATTTTCAATGTGATCCCAATGAATGGTTTCATCGGAAGTATGAGATCTAAACTTCCTGGTGCGGCTTGGACTGCCATCTAGAAGATCTTCGAAATAAATCGGAATTTGCATCGTAAATTACCTGCCTGGCAAGGGAAATTATAACACACGCCTTAAGTAAGAACAATCAATTTCTTAATTATGGAGGCTCACAATCAAACAGCAGTTCCATCCGAGGTCAAGGTAACCGTCGAACTCCTGCTGGATACCGAAAAGAAAATCGAAATCCTTCAATTACAGCTTGATGAAATCAGTTCCGGCACCGGGCCTGCATATAAACTTACTCCACCAGGATACGGAAACATTCGAGGAAATTCGAGCAATCGAAAAGCGCAGCTACAGGCGGATATTTTCAACCTGAAAACTACAACTTTATCTATCACCACTGAGATTAAGAACGCGGCAAGCGGAGAAACAAAACAAAGGGTTCACCGCCTGGTGGAAGAATGGAAAATGGATATAGGGGCAGTTAAGGATAATGATGATAAAGATGTTTCCAAGCTGCAGAAAGGCTTTACGAGAAAGCTGAACAAAGACTGGGATGCGTTGAAACACCCCAGCCAAGTTCAATCACCGTTTCGTAATAATATGGACGAGATAGACGGTAGAAAAGCCAGTTATCTGGATATCTGGATAAGGCAAGGGGACTTAAAGAAAACTATGCCTATCTTGACAAGGATGAAACCGAACCATCAAAGGACATGGAGCAACAGGAAATCGAGAAGTCAGAAGTTGACGACCCGGACATAGATCAATAAGGATTGATTCATTTCTCTAGAGTTCAGGTTCCGGATCTTCTATATCTTTTCCGATATCCTTCGTTCTCTCCTCTATGCCCCGTTCATTTCCTTTGTCAAGCCAGTCGGTTCTACGCCAGCTGGGATATTTGTCTCTCTGTTGCTCAACAAGAAGTTCCTGCCTGCCGTCTTTGAAGCCCAATCCCCTCGATGAATCACCCATGGCGTCCGCCAGCTTATCGGCGATCTCCGGGAGATATTTTTTCATGGTATAGCCTTCGTTAAAACCTTTTTGATATTCCGGGTCTACGGTTTCGTTTTCTTCCATATTAAAATGTATTTCTAACGTTTTGTTCCAGGTAAGCTAAAAGTGATTCACGATCATAAAGGATGATTTTCTTCTGCGGCTGCGTAAAACGGATTTTCCCTTCATCCCGCAGCTTTTGCAAAGTCGTCTTCGACTTTATATTAAGCAACTGCATGGCCTGCTCGTCGGAAATCCATTTATCTTTTTCCTCCCCATGCTTTTCCTTGAGCCGGGCGACTACTTGCTCGACCAGTTCATAAAAAGCCGCTTCTTCCAGGCAGATAACTTGCATAGATGATATTCAATAAAGGTAAGTTATTCCAGATTTTTCTTCTTTGGCAACATACAGGAGAATTATTTTGAGTATGCCTATTGAAACAGTTCTTCGCCAAGCCGTTTATGTTCGCCTCGTATTCTGTTACAGGCCATCTCAAAATAAGCCGGGTCTTTTTCAATGCCGATAAACTTACGCCCTTCGCGCAAAGCGGCCACGCCGGTTGTCCCGCTGCCCATTGTATTATCAAGAACGATATCATGACAATGCGTATAACTGCGGATCAGATATGCCATTAACTCAACCGGCTTTTCCGTAGGATGCCTGGAAGTGAAATTTGAAGGAACGTCAATAATGGATTTAGGGTAATTCGTAACCGTTTGTATATAATCGGATTGAATTTTCTTACAGGGCCGATGGGCGCTGCTGCCCCTGCCGCGTCCAACCTTCTGGCAAGGGCGGATACCTTGCGGGTTAAACGTCATTCTGGTGCGAGCATTCTTGCTCACGCCGCCATCAGAAAAAACCAGGACATCTTCATGTTCCGAAAGAAACCTGTACGGCGCTTGCGCGAAATTCGACACCCTGGATTTCTTCCAAACAAGGGAATACTTGAACAAATCCGGGGCGCTCATCACCAACGCGCTTGTAAAGGGTTGCGCCGCTGTCAGGACGATTGCCCGGCCAGAACGTATAAGCTTACGGTAATTTGCCCATAACGGCTCGAAAGGGATGATAACGTCCCAGGGGCAGACCGTCGTTCCATAAGGCAGATCGCAAAGAACCATATCGACTACGCCAAGCTGCTCCATGACCGCCAGGCAATCGCCGTGGTAAAGTGTCGCGTCCCCAATTGGTATCGTCCGGAATTGTTGCAGCTTGAGCCCCGTGTTTCGTACAATTTAGAGATTTAAATTTCACGAAAACCGCTCTGTATCAACGTGTTGTCACATGGTTCAATATGGTTTTATAAAGTTATCCACATATAGGTTCTGTAACGTTGGGAAACCTTTTAAGCCGCCTTAATACTTTTTGTTTTAATATACTATTTATTTAAATGAGATCTTATGTTTGTTCTCCGTCTATGGTATCTTAGCTCACTTAAAAAGGGTGAATGATAGATGTTAGCAACGATTGACGTTATACGAAAAGAAGCCACACAGCAGCTTGACCAGGGCAAACGGTCGGCTCTGGGCCAGTTCATGACGCCTGGAATTATTGCAAAATTCATGGCCTCCCTTTTACAAAAAAATGATAAAAAAGCTATGCATCTTCTAGATGCCGGTGCCGGTGTCGGTTCTCTTACCGGCGCTGTTCTCGACCGTAAATTAGAAGGATGGGGAAAAGCAAAAAATATCCAGGTGACGGCCTATGACCTGGACGCAAGCCTATTGCATTATTTAAAGCAAAACCTGGCGGAATATACAACGCTGTTGAGCAAAAAAAACCTGGTTTTAAATTCCATCGTCCTAAATGCTGATTTTATTGAAGATGCGGTTTTAAGGATAAAAAACGGAGAAAGACCGTTTACTCATGCCATTCTGAACCCGCCTTATAAGAAAATACACAGCACTTCAACACATCGCCAGACATTGCGCTCTATCGGGTTTGAAACTGTTAATCTGTACCCGGCTTTTGTGGCCTTATCGCTGCATTTACTGGCTGATAAAGGCGAGTTGGTGGCGATAATTCCCAGGAGTTTTTGTAATGGCAACTATTACCGGGCGTTTCGAAACTTTATTACGGCGGCGGCTGCAATCAAACGTATTCACCTTTTTGACGCCAGAAACAAAGCTTTTAGTGAAGACGCCGTTTTACAGGAGAATATTATTATCCACTTGGTTAAAGGTGAACGGCAGGGAAAGGTTATTGTTTCCCGGTCAACAGATCAAAGTCTGGAGGATTTGACAGAACAAAGTTATCCCTATAAGCAAATTGTAAAACCAGGCGATTCAGAGGCGTTTATTCATATACCTGGCAAGGGCCAAAATCACATCGAGCAGTCGGAAGCTTTTGAATATAGCTTATCAGATTTAGGATTAACAGTATCCACCGGCCCGGTCGTTGATTTTCGTTCTAAAGAACACATTTTCCGGGACCCAGGTGAAGGCATGATCCCCCTGCTCTATCCCATGCATTTTAACGGTAAGGAAATCGACTGGCCCAAGGCAGGAAAGAAACCCAATGCAATCATGCTTAACGCAGAGACCAAAAAGATGCTTTTCCCATCTGGGTATTATACAGTTGTGCGCCGGTTTTCATCAAAGGAAGAAAAGCAGAGAATTGTTGCCCGGGTCATCAACCCGGAAAAAATCGATGCTGAATTTATTGGTATCGAAAATCACTTAAATGTTATTCATTCCGGAAAAAAGGGGATTCAGGCAGATCTGGCCTATGGCATAGCCGCTTATCTTAATTCCAGTTTTGTTGATACCCATTTTAGAAGTTTTAACGGCCATACCCAGGTAAACGCAACAGACCTTAAGCAGATGCGTTACCCCTCACTTGATGCCTTGGTGACACTTGGCAAATGGGCTAAGAAAATAGAAAGCTTTGACCAGGAAATCATCGACAAGAAAATACAGGCAATAATAACATGAGCAAAATAGATGAAGCCCTGGAAATCATAACAGCCTTAGGCTTACCAAAAGCACAGCTGAATGAGCGAACGGCGCTTACTTTATTAGCCCTCATTGATTTGAAGCCCGATCAATCTTGGACGGATATTAAAACGCCGCTGATCGGTATCACACCGATCATGAATTTCATGCGCGATAAATACGGTAAAGAGTATAAGCCCAATACCAGGGAAACAGTTCGCCGTCAGTCAATACATCAAATGGTTGATGCTGGCATAGCGCTTATAAATCCGGATGATCCGACCAGAGCGCCTAATAGTCCCAAAACTGTTTATCAAATTGAGCCTTCAACCTATGAATTACTCAAAACGATCGGCACTGATGAATGGAATCTATCTTTAAAAACATACCAGGCATCAATCCAGAGCCTTTCAGCCAGATATGCTAAAGAAAGGTATATGAACCAAATACCGGTTACGATTGCCGAGGAACAAGAAATACTCATAAGTCCTGGTTCGCATAGCCTTTTGATAAAAGCCATTATTGAAGAATTTGCCCCGCGCTTTGTGCCTGGGGGAGTTTTAATTTATGCCGGAGATACTGCCGACAAGTGGGGATATTTTGAAGGCGCATTACTGGCTAACCTAGGTGTTGAGGTAGATTCCCACGGCAAAATGCCAGATGTTGTTATATATTGTCCGGAAAGAAACTGGCTTTTGCTCGTAGAATCAGTGACCAGTCATGGGCCAGTTGACGGAAAACGGCATGAAGAGTTGGCAAAACTATTCAGAAAATCAAAAGCGCCGCTTGTCTATGTAACTGCCTTTCCTTCCCGCCGTATCATGGCGCCATACCTAAGCGTGATTGCCTGGGAGACAGAAGTATGGTGTGCTGATGCGCCCACGCATCTAATCCACTTTAACGGAATTCGATTTTTAGGCCCATACTCAATTTGACATGATAATTATTTAAACCGAAAGTCCCACATATGTCACAGGAAAAAGTATTGCTTCAAGAGCTTAATCGCGAAAGAAAGAATATCAAGACTGATAGTTATAGCATGTCCATTGGGGAAATAATTAATCTATATAAAGACGAAGAACTTGAGTTAAATCCTGCTTTCCAGAGGTTGTTTAGATGGGATGATGAACAGAAATCAAGATTTATAGAGTCAATGCTTCTTGGAATACCCATTCCTTCCATATTTGTCGCTCAAAAAGAAGGTGGTGTTTGGAGTATTGTAGACGGAGTACAAAGAATTTCTACGCTACTGCAATTAACTGGGGAGCTAAAAAACTACCCCCCTCTTAAACTAACAACAACAAAAAAATTACCTTCTCTTGAAGGTTTTGAATGGGAAAATTTACCGGACGAAATAAAAAGGCTTCTTCGCAGGTCTAAAATTGGGGTCAACATCATATTAACGGAAAATAGCATTCAAGCGCAATATGAATTATTCCAACGCTTGAACACAGGCGGGTTACACTTAGAGCCACAGGAAATTAGAAATTGCCTGATTATCATGTTAAATCACACCTTTTATGATAAAATAAACGAATTAAAGAATTACCCAAGCTATAAAAAATGTCTACCACTGCAAGAAGAGAAATTCATGATTGAGCACCACATGGAATTGATCTTGCGGTATTTTATTGCAAAATACGGCCAAGTAAATTTTGCAAGTTATAAAAAGTCAACTTCCTTGTTAAGAGAATTTATAGACGAGCAAACAACTGCATTAATTGAAGACCCAAATTTTCTTTTAGATAAGGAAATCGTAGTATTTAAGCAAACCTTTGACCTGTTGCAGGCGTCAGTAGGTGATAAAGCATTTAAGAAGTATAACCCGAAAAAAGGAAAATTTGAGGGGCCTTTCTTAGAATCGAGCTTTGAAGCAATTACTCCCGGCGTAGCAGAAAATATAAGTAGTCTTTCCAAGCTATCGAAAGATAAGTTTGTTGATAAAATAAAAAATCTATACACCCAAGATGATTATATAAAATATTCCACCAGAGGAATAAAGGCATTGACCCGCATTCAGGGTATGACTGAATTCTCTAAAAGATATTTTAAGTCATGAAGTATGAACAATTCGAAGCCTATCTCGATAATGATTTAGCGTGGAGGAAAAAAGAAATATCTGAATTATTATTTCTCGCAAAAGAAAAGAATTCAGAAGTCGTTTTCAAATCTTTGATTCTCCTGCTTTATGCCCACTGGGAAGGGTATATTAAAAGGAGCAGCAAACTCTATATAAAATACATCTCTGAACTAAAACTTAAAATAAGCGAGCTCTCCACGAATTTTAAAGCTGTTGCATTAAAAGAAAATATAAGCCGCTGCATTGACCAAAAGGATGCTCTAACGCTGGAAAACGAACTACTATTTCTTAAAAAATTTTTGAAAAAAGAGAAAGAAAGTTTTAAGGCAAGAGTTGAATTGGATAACGACTTTGAGAACAGTATTATAGATACAGGAGCAAATTTAAAACCTCAAGTTTTCAAAAATATAATTGCGATCTTAGGACTGCGGTACAAACAAGCTTTAAAGACAAGGGAGCATTATATAAACAGTCATTTACTTTCAAATAGAAATGCAATTGGTCATGGAAGCCCATTTGATCCTACGAAGCAAACAGATTTTGCATTAAACATTAAGGACCTTGAAAAATTAAAGGATGTTATTTTTTCTATCATAGACAATTTCAGAGAGGAACTATTAGAGTACGTCCATAATGAATTTTATTTTGAGGCGAAGGCTTTAGATCGAAAAAAGTTTGAAGATGAAAAGGAAAAAACTCTAGAACTTTTGTTTTCCACAATAGAAGATACTTATAAGTAACATGCCCACTTCTTATTTTTCTTTTCCTAACACTGATACCTGCCAGAACGTTTACCGACAGAATGGCTTATTCCTACATGTAGAGCATAATAAAACAAGACAACTACGCTCAGTAAAAACCCGGCCCGCCTGCTTTTCGCAAAGCTGTATAAAGGCGCTGCACGAATCTTTCCCTTCATTGTCAATGCCCATCACGCCCACTTTATGAACCGGTTTGCTGAAATTATCGACCCGGATTTTCACTTCCGTACCCAGCCGCAATATTCTTTGCATGGGTAATTCACTGGACGGCATTGACGTCATAGGTTCTGCCTTTGATAGAGATCTTGCCGGATTTATAATCCACTCTTACGCCCGCCTGCGAAAAGCTATCTTCGTTTGCGAGCACTCGGCTAGTACCGGGTGTTTTGTATATGATAAAAACGATTGGCAAGGCAATGCACAGAGTTAGAAAAGTTCCCGTTTTTGCTCATTTTATTTTTATTACGGCTATATATTTACATGCGTCTCCGGTCAGGAAAGTCTTCATGCCAAGTCATAAAACAGTGAAAGCGTAAACGTCATTTGAAGAAGTGGATTGGTTAAGATTAGGCTTGGACGTGAAGAAATATTCCCCTTTGGCAAGCGAGATTCCCGGCTTTATGGTGAACATCCCATCACCAGCCTTGCTGAATTCTATCGGCAGCATATCCTCGCCGCTCCTGGGTCCGCTCGGGGTCAGCTTGCCGACAATGGCAAGACGCTTGCCTTTTTCCACCTTCAATTTATAAAGCACCAAATCGGGCTGGTTACTGCCGCCCGTATTGATGATAAAAGAATTTGCTTTCTCGGTGTCGAGCCTTACGGGTGAAGAAGCGCCGCCGATTTCCAAAATCAGGTTGCTGCCGCCATAACCTAAAGCCAGCTTCTTGCTGCGGCTATTGCCTAAGGACTTCTCCAGCGACAAGGGAACGCCTTTATCGTAATAGTGTACAACGTTTAAGAGGCTGATAGGGACCGAAGCCGGTTTTTTAGGTTGCGCCGCCGGAAGGGCCTCGCTTTGCGCAGTTGCCTTGTTGCCGGATTTATTTAGCATCGCGTTGATCACGTCCTCCGCTACGCCCTGTTTTTTCAGGTCAATCAGTGCGGACGTGGACAGATCGAATTTACAGATCGATGAATTGATTTTCGACAGGATGACAGAGTTGCCTAATCCGGCTTTCGAGATTTCAATGACGTTTTTGTTGGTAAGGATTTCCGTCTTTGCCGCTGTTTGGGCATAAAGGGTCATTGTCGAGGATAAGAGCGCAGTTAAAAGAAACGTTCTGATAATTACACGGATCATAACATTCGTTTTTGTTGCTTATTAAAAAAAGTTGGTAATGCTGGTGGATGCCATAGCCTATTGCGGTTTCAGGCGCACAAGGCTTTTATAGCTGCTTTGCCCCTTGGTAAAGGAACCTATCATATACACCGTATTGTCCGGCCCCGGCAGTAATTCCCAGGCATCGCCGGTAACGAAGGCCGTTAGTGCAAAATCCTTATCAGCGCCATCTGCAGTGAGCAGTGTGAGATATTCCAGCAAACCTGCCGTGGCGTTTAAATCGGTCAGCCTGCCGACCAGGATTTTATCCGTTCCCAGAGGCAATATCGATTTTACAATGCCCCTGCCTTTTGCGGGCGAGGCAAAAGAGGCCGCCTCGCTGCCGTCCATGTTCAATTGCAGCAGGCCGTTGCAGGCGGATGTGCCTGCCGAGCCATCCGCATTGCCGTTTTTGCGGTTGAAATCCCCGCCGATGAGCAATTTGCCGTTGTTGTCACCCTTCATGGCGAAGATTGTCCCAGGTATTCCCGGAATGTTGCTTGTCCACAGCCGGGAAATATAATTGAACCCCAAATCCGGCGTGCCGTCACTGTTCAATCTGGCAATAACCCTGCGCAAGGCGCTGCCGGAGCCTATTGAGAAGTTTCCGGCTATCATGATCTTCCCGTCGGAAAGCAGCAATGACCGCGATATTCTTCTTCCGGAGGAAGAAAATTTAAGGCCGCTAAACCTTGCATCAGCCGCGCCGCTGCCGGACAGCCTGGCGATACCGCTGACCAAAGCCCCGCCTTGCAACAAGTCGAAAGCGCCGCTAATGATAATGCCGCCATCGGGCTGAATCAAGATGTTGTAAATGGATGGCTTGGGGCTGGCTATTCCGGTCAGACGAAAATTGTTATCCAAAGACCCGTCGGCATTAAGCCTGGCTATACTGATATGACTGCCTACTGTAAAGTTTCCTGAAACCAGCGTCTTGCCGTCAGCCTGCGGTGCAATGGCGTAAATCTCGCCGCTGCTCATGGCGGCAGGCGGCTTAAAAGACGCATCAACAGACCCATTCGTATTGAAGCGCATGAAACTTCCGGAACCTGCGGCGATGATCTTGCCATCAGGCTGTTTGATCCCGAGATTGAAGCCATTCAGGTTATCAGGGCTGTTGAACGTTTCATCCACCGCATAAGCCTGTCTTGCGGAATTGTTTCCCCCGGTATCATTTTTCTTGCCGCAACCTATTGCAAAGAACGCCGCTGCTGCGATAAGCAATTGTTTTAAATTCATTTTCATTTGATATTATTTGTGGTTATGAAGATGCTTCGTTCCTGCTGCGCCTGTGCCGCCTTCATGATTTTATGAACGGTCACGAGATGCCATTTTTGTCCCTGATTCCGGTATGTCGGCACCATCATCCGGTTCAGTTCCGCGCTGATGGCCCGGACCGTCTTAAAGCCTTTCTCCTGTAATGTTTTAATCACCGGCTGCATTTTCCTGGCAAATTCCAGTGACGCTTCTCTGTTCCGCTTCGATAAAACATACTTGCCATTCATGCCCAGTTCCACGCCGCGGCGCTTGGCCGCTTTCAGCGCGTCTTTTGTTCTGGCGCTTATCAAATCCCTTTCATGCTCGGCGAACGCCGCCATGATATGCACGACAAGCTTGTTCGCGTAAGGATTGTCAACCGCTATGAACTCGACCTTTGATTCCAGCAGCGTTGAAATGAACGCCACGTTCCGGCCCAGCCGATCAAGCTTTGCTATCAATAAAACCGCATCTTCCTCCTTGCAGGCAGACAGGGCTTGCTGCAAAACCGGCCTTTTATTGCTGCTGCCGGATTCAATCTCCGTGAATTCCTTAACAAGGTGAAGGCTTTTCGCCCGGGCAAAGTCATGCACGGAGCTTTGCTGGGCCTCAAGGCCTAACCCGCTCTGCCCTTGCCGAGCAGTGGAAACCCTGTAGTAAGGAATCGCTGTTTTCATGGACGTTCAACTCTTAAAGCTTACGGCCATGCTACTGTTAAAAGGTAAACCAACCTTTACATTTGTACAGATAAGGCAATAAATGGCGGGGAATAAATATGCGAGAGTAGCTCAGAAGCCGCGTAAACAGCTGTACAATAAGATAGTCAGCAGCCCTTAAAAGCTCTTTTGCAGCAAGGATTTGTTAATGGAAAGACGTTCGTTTGTATATGAACAAGTTTAAATCCACATAATCATAAAATTCAAGAAGAATCAATGAGACATGGAGTTTGCTTTTAAAGATAATTAATTTGGATTTTGCAGATATTAAATGAATCAAAATCGTTATGTTGGAAACATATTGCACGATCTATCAAATTGTATTTAAATGATAATTTACAGGGATAAACTGCAAAGCGTCGAATTTCAAGTGGCCGAAAAGGAATATTCCTTTGTTAAATTTGATTTCCTGTATTTTGAAGAAAGCATGTTGGAACTAAGAAAAAGGGAGGATCATGTAAAGGCGTTATGCCGTTCAATCTTGTTAGATATATACGCGATGATTTTTATTCTTTGTAAATATCAAGTGGCGGAACTTAATATACATGTACCCCCAATGATAAAATACGGATCAACCCTTGATAACAAAAGGCGGTTTTTTGACATCACCTATTCACTCGGAAAGATCAAGCCGGATAGCGATCCTCTTGAGATGTTTAATTTGTTTCTATCGCTAAGAAAAACGGACGGTTTACACTCGATTGAATATGGTCGATTTGATATAGAGTTTCAGGCTCTTAAATGGTGTAAGCATCATTACTATCTTGAAACATATATAGATGATAAAACTAGCAGCTATTTTAATTCCAAGTTGGTACAATTATCAATTCCGGTTTACAACATCATTCAAAAACTTTTAGAACTCAAATTTTCTCAGGTGATTTTATTGTCAGGAGAATGCCAGGAATCTTTACATACAGAAAGCACTGAGGTGCTCGTTTGCGAAGGAATTTTAATACAATCGCCTAATCAGGATCAAAATTTCGGCGACGCGGATATTAGAAACAACTAATTGAAGCCGCAAACAATCAATCCTTGGTGAACCAGTCTTATAAGGGCTTCCCTTTTAACTTTGGCAAGGTTAATTTAACAGCAAGATGATAATAGACAACACCTATAAAGAATGGCTTTCCGAACTCAAAAAGAAAGTGCAGCAAGCGCAG
>JBGTJG010000313.1:0-1920 GCA_041745235.1 Ferruginibacter sp.
TCGTAATGATTCTTACCTGGAAACTTCAGCTACCGCGATTTATACGTATTGCATCGCTCATGCTATAAATAAGGGATGGATAGATGCTAAAGCATACGGACCTATGGCTTTGTTAGCCTGGAATGCAGTTAGTACAAAGGTAAACGAAAAAGGTCAGGTTGAAGGAACTTGTGTAGGAACGGGAATGGGCTTTGATCCTGCTTTTTATTATTACAGACCGGTAAACAATTATGCAGCTCATGGATATGGGCCTGTGCTGCTTGCTGGTGCAGAAATGTATCGAATGCTTCAAAAGCACCCATTTGAAATTAACGATAGCTCGGTACAAATTGTAGGTGATAAATGAAACCATAACATGAGCTTACCGCTCACAAAACCAGAATAAACATGCGCATGATTGCTTCATAACTTAATACCATTATCTCCCAAATGAAAATTAGTAAATACAGCTTAGTATTAATTATCGTTCTGGTCACAGTTGCTGCTGCTTACCCGCAAAAATCTTCTACTTCTTTTAAGTTTGATTTTGGAAACGGGAAGGTTAAAAAGGGGTATAAACAAATAATATCATCTACATTCTACACAAAAGAACTGGGCTAAGGATTTTTACCAGGATCCACAGTTCAAGGCGTTAACCGGAGTGCAAAAGATGCGTTAAAAACGGATTTTATTACCAGTGATAAACCTTTTTATTTTACGGTTGATCTCCCAGAAGTAAATTATAATGTGAAAGTTATGCTGGGTGATGAGAAAGGGACTTCTGTGCAAACGGTAAGGGCTGAATGCAGAAGGCTGATGCTTCATAAAGCGGGAACTGCAGCCGGAAAGATTGAAAGCAGGGAATTTACAGTTAACATTCGAACACCTCAAATTGAAAATACAGGTGAGCAGGTAAAGCTTAAGCCAAGGGAGCTTAATTATTTGCATTGGGATAATCAATTAACACTTGAGTTTAACGGAAGTAACCCAAAAGTATGTGCGTTAGAAATCAGTAAGGCAGATAAGTCCATAACTGTATTTCTTGCAGGTAATTCTACCGTTGTAGATCAGGCAGATGAGCCATATGCTGCCTGGGGACAAATAATTCCTGCTTTTTTTGAACCAGGCAAAATTGTGATAGCTAATTATGCGGAATCGGGGGAAGCATTAAGTTCTTTTATATCTGCAAAACGACTAGAGAAAATTTTGAGCCGGATGAAAAAAGGGGATTACCTCTTTATAGAATTTGGCCATAATGACCAGAAAGAAAAAGGTGAGGGAATTTGCCCATACACCAGTTATAAAAAGGATTTGAAGTTTTTTATAGCTGAAGTTCGAAAAAAAGGCGGAATTCCAATTTTGGTAACTTCTATGCACCGGAGAAATTTTGATGCATCCGGATCAGTGATCAATACACTTGGAAACTATCCTGATGCAGTAAGGCAAACCGCCCTCGAAGAAGAGGTAGCATTAATCGATTTAAACAACATGAGTAAAACGCTATATGAGGCATGGGGGCCGCAAAAATCAGAAAAGGCTTTTGTTATTTACCCTGCAAATACATTTCATGGCCAGGAAAAAGAGCTAAAAGACAATACCCACTTCAATCCTTATGGGGCATATGAAATTGCAAAATGTGTTTTGAATGGCATTCGGGAAAATAAACTAGGAATTGCTCAATATATAAAAGAAGATATTCCTGCATTCAATCCTGCCAAGCCCGACCCTGTTGAAAGCCTCTACTGGCCCTTGAGCCAGCAGGTAAACGCAGTTAAACCTGATGGGAATTAAGAAAAATAAAAATCATATTATATAAATCTCTATAACAAAATCTATCTGAAAAAAATAAACAGTAATCATGCTATCCTTAAATCAATTGAACGGGTTAAATAAAAAAAATAAGTTATCATTAGCAATTATCGTTATTTCAGTACTGTTGTC
>JBGTJG010000314.1:0-3788 GCA_041745235.1 Ferruginibacter sp.
TTGTGTTGTGAGTTCAAATGCTTCCGGTATTAAGATTGGCACTGAAACTGCCGGAAAAATTGAAGATATAGTCATACAAAATTGCGTGATTTTTGACACGAGAGTAGATGCGATAAGCATTATGACTGTGGATGGAAGTCAAATAGAAAGAATAAATATTTCTGGTATCACCTGCCGTAATATAAAGGGTTCTGCCATTTTTATAAGATTAGGAAACAGATTTCGTACCTATAGGGAAAATGCGAAAATCAACAGCCCTCATTTAAAAGATATAATGATTGAAAATATACAGGGTACCCGCATATCCGAACGGTATGGGTGCATTATCGCGGGAATTGATAGCACTCCTGTTGAAAATATCTTATTGAGAAATATCAATCTTGAATTTGAAGGAGGTGGAAAATTAGCGGAATCTTACCGTGAAATCCCTGAAAATGAAGATGCTTATCCTAATAGTTTAATATTTGGGGAGTTGCCTGCATACGGATTGTATATCCGGCATGCAAAAAATGTTGTTTTGCATAATGTTCAGCTACGGGTGAAAAATGATGATGAACGTCCGGCGATTTATGCCGATGACGTTGAACAGCTTGAAATAAAAGGACTGAAAGCAGCGGGTTCCATTCATTCAGCGGAGCTGATCCGTTTGGTGAATGCACAAGATGTAATTATATCCGAAAGCCGTTCAAGCACTCCTGTTCCTGTCTTTCTTTCGGTTTATGGCCGAAACGCCGGCAAAATTATTTTACAGAACAACCCTCTTTCAAACGCACAAAAGATGGTTGTTTTTAAAGAGGGTGCCAGCAGCCAATTTTTTAGAACTGAAAAGGGAATTAAGTGGTAGTATCCGAAGGTGTTGGAACAGAATTCTGGTTACTATTGACTACGTAAGTGAATGTGGCTTGCACTTTTTTTCAAAAAGCCACAATTAACGCATAGGAAAAGGTGCTTTGCAGGTGTATAGGCAATTGGGTTTATGCATAAAAAACTAAGTAGCGCTCTTAAATATTTATTCACCTGAAACTCCATGTTGCGTCATATTACCCGACGAAAAACATTGCGACGATAATTAAAGGCAAATTTGGTTTATCGTATAAAACTTATAAATAAATGAAATTTTTTCTTCCACTTATTATTCTCCTAGTTCAGGTTGCCAGTTCTGCCGGGCAAAAAATTATTCCTGTTCCCAATCCCAAACAGCTTGCCTGGCAGGAGGCTGAACTGGGCGCAGTATTTCACTACGATTTACATGTTTTTGATGGCGAAAGATATGTTCAGCGCAATAATAGAATTCATCCAATTTATGACTACCAGATATTTAATCCAAAAAAACTGGACACCGACCAATGGATTAAGACGATAAAGGATGCAGGATTCAAATTTGCTTTAATTACGGCCACTCACGAAACGGGATTTGCTATTTATCAATCTGATGTAAATCCATACTGCATGAAAGCCCTCAAATTTCAGGATGGGAAGGGAGACATAGTCCGCGACTTTGTGAATTCGTGCAGGAAATACGGAATAAAACCAGGCATATATATCGGCATCCGTTGGAACTCATTTGTTGGTGTACATGATTTCAAGGTAACAGGCGAAGGTATTTTTCGTGATAACCGCCAAAAATGGTATAACCGCATGGCTGAGGGGATGGTAAAAGAACTCTCCACTAATTATGGTGAATTATTTGAAATCTGGTTCGATGGAGGAGCCGATCACCCGGATAATGGTGCTCCCGATGTACTGCCAATCGTCCAACGGCTTCAGCCCAATTGTCTTTTTTACCACAACAAACAACTGGCGGAAGTCCGCTGGGGCGGTTCTGAAACAGGCACGGTTGGATACCCTTGCTGGGCAACCTTCCCTAATTATTATTCTCATGCGGGCGATAATCATGCGGAGCTAATAAATCTTTTAAAACACGGTGATCCCGATGGCAAATACTGGATGCCGGCAATGTCTGACGCCCCCCTACGCGGTTATAATGGAAGACATGAATGGTTTTGGGAGCCTGGTGATGAGGAGCATATTTTTCCGGTTGAAAACCTGATGGACATGTATTATAAATCAGTAGGCAGAAATTCAACCCTGATTATGGGCTTAACTCCCGATGAGGATGGATTGTTGTCGGCAGCCGACACTAAAAGGTTGCAGGAATGGGGCAATGAGATCAAAAATAGATTTGCTAATCCAATCGCATCTGTTGCGGGCAGGGGAAAGAGTTTGACACTTAATCTCCCGACCATCCAAAAGATAAACCATGTAATTATTCAGGAGGCGATCCAAAAAGGAGAAAGAATTAGAAAATACATTGTCGAAGGTCTTGTAAAAGGAAAGTGGGTAAAATTGTGCGAAGGCGAATCAGTGGGAAACAAGCGGATTGAGCAATTCAGCAATACCGAGTGTGCTAAGGTTCGACTGGTGATACGGGAGAATATTGCTGAACCAGAGATAAAAGCTTTTTCAGCCTATTTTATTGAAAAATAAATAGATGTTTCAAATATTGTAATTACTCAGGTCTGCGTAATTAGTAAAAATAATTTAACGCAGAGGGCGCTAAGAAAAATACACGCTGAGAAACACAGAGATAAAGAATAGAAACGATGACCGAAAATGAAATTACAGAAGTCATAATTGGGTGTGCCATTAAAGTACATAGATCATTAGGACCTGGATTGTTAGAATCGGCATACGAAAACTGTATGGATTATGAGTTACGGAAAACAATTTTGGAAATTGAAAGACAAAAGCCTTTGCCTTTAATATATGAAGAAGTGAGTTTAGACTGTGGTTACAGGTTAGATTTCATTGCAAACGAAAAAGTGATTATATAAATTAAGTCTATTGAGGCATTGAGTGATATTCATCTTGCCCAGATACTAACTTATTTGCGCCTCTCAGGATGTAGGGTAGGATTGCTTATTAACTTTAATGTACTCAAATTAACCAATGGCTTAAAAAGAGTTGTAAACAATTATTAACTCTGCGGTTCTCTGCGAAACCTCCGGGAACTCTGCGGTTAAAAAAAAGACGTGATTAGTAACCCAAATATTGTCAACCAGATAACCATCATAATAAATTAATCATGATTAATAAATTGCTTATAAGTATTGCTCTAATAGGGCTCATCTCCTGCAGTTCTAAAAAAACAACGGCTGATAATATTCAGCGGTTAAAACCCAACATCATTTATATTTTAGCCGATGACCTTGGTTATGGTGACTTAGGTTGTTACGGACAGAAAAGAATTAAGACACCCAATATAGATAAGCTGGCAAATGAGGGTATTCGTTTTACATCCCATTATGCCGGGAGTACGGTTTGTGCGCCATCGCGGTCTACGTTGATGACAGGGTTACATACAGGCCATACAACAGTAAGGGGAAATGACAGCCAGGGTTTAAATGCTTCCGATACAACAGTAGCCGCTTTATTGAAACAGGCAGGATATTATACCGGAATGATCGGAAAATGGGGTTTAGGTGAAATTAATTCCACGGGTAATCCGCTAAAACAAGGTTTTGATTATTATTTTGGATACCTCAATCAAATCAGGGCGCACAACTATTATCCTGATTGGCTTCTTCGCAATGATGATACTGTTCATCTGAATAACAAAGTAAAATATGCTGAAGAAGGATATGCAAGGGGTGTGGGAGGTATTTCTACAACTAGAAATGACTATTCTCACGATTTATTTGTGAACGATGCCCTAAGCTTTCTGGAAAAAAATCAGGAACAGCCATTTTTCCTTTATCTGTCGCTAACTATTCCCCATGCCAATAATG
>JBGTJG010000315.1:0-3751 GCA_041745235.1 Ferruginibacter sp.
TGAGAAGAAAAGATGAAACGGAAACTAAATAAACTTTGAACTTTATATATTTGAATAGCGTTCTTTAATGGCCAAACACTAATTGCAGGTAAATTAAAACGGACATATGATTCATCCGCACACATACATACACCCCAATGCTAAGCTGGCTACCAATGTAAAAGTAGATCCCTTCAGTGTGATCCATTCCAATGTAGAAATAGGTGAAGGAACATGGATAGGCAGTAACGTGACGATTATGGATGGGGCAAGGATAGGCAGTAATTGCCGCATTTTTCCCGGTGCAGTTATATCGGCAATTCCGCAGGATCTGAAATATAAAGGGGAGGATACAACTGTAGAAATAGGTAATAACACAACAATAAGAGAATTTGTTACGGTTAACCGCGGCAGCAAAGCAAATTGGACCACCAAAGTGGGCAGCAATTGCCTTCTCATGGCTTATTGCCACGTCGCTCACGATTGCGTGATAGGGGATAATTGTATCATGAGTAATAATACTCAGCTGGCAGGGCATGTGGAAATAGGCGATTTTGTTATTATCGGCGGCATGTGTGCAGTACATCAATTTGTAAAAATCGGGCAGCATGCTTTTGTTACCGGTGGCTCTATGGTAAGCAAAGATGTCCCGCCATATATCAAAGCAGGCCGTGAGCCATTGAGTTACGCAGGCGTAAATTCAGTAGGACTTAAAAGAAAAGGTTTTTCTAATGACAGGATCAATGATGTGCTTAATATTTATCGCATCATTTTTAATAAAAACCTGAATACTACACAGGCACTTAATTTTATTGATGAAGAAATTCCTGCTACTGATGAGCGGGATGAAATAGTTACATTTATTAGGGACAGCGGAAGAGGCATTATTAAACGTTATGTAAAAGGGGGGACCGAAGAATAAATGCGATTCGCAAATGGCAGATGCAGTAAGCGAGGTTGGGTGATCCTTTAATTTTTTGTTTTGAATATTACACTCAGCAATACGGGGAAGCGATACAACAGGGAATGGATCTTCCGAAAAATTAATTTCAATTTTATACAGGGCAGATCCTATGCGATCATCGGAGCCAACGGTTCCGGGAAATCTACACTGCTGCAGATCATTGCGGGGGCTTCCTTACACACCGAGGGTACGGTAAATTACAGCAACACGGTTAACAACGATACCGCTTATTCGCCGGTAAGCAGTGAAAACTGTTACCGCCGGATATCTTTCGCAGCACCATACTTACACCTGATAGAAGAGATGACGGCTACAGAATTCCTGTTATTTCATTCGGGTTTTAAAACTTTTATTAGATCTCCGGAGGAAATTCTAAACATTGCGGGACTTGCTAAAGCTGCTCATAAACAGATCAGGTATTACAGCAGCGGCATGAAGCAGCGGTTAAAACTTGCACAGGCATTTTTCAGTGACACATCTGTTCTTCTTTTAGATGAACCGATCACTAACCTTGATGAAGAAGGCATTGCACTTTATAAAAATTTATGGGCACAGCATACCGCCGGAAGATTAGTAATGGTAAGCAGCAATGATAAGCAGGAATATGAAAACTGCGAGGAAGTTATCTGTATAGAAAAATATAAATAAGTTTCAGAAGAGTTTATGTTCTGTTCGTTACCAGCAAATCCAGATCGGTGTATTTTAAATTAAATCGCTGACTGAGGTGATAATTGGTCAGCATTCCTTTAAACAGGTATATCCCGCTGCGGATGTTTATTTTGTGCCAGATCACTGTATCTATGCCCCCATCATCGGCGGTTTCCAGCAGTAGGGGCATAAGCACATTGCTGATCGCCTGAGAAGCCGTTCTTGCAAACCCGCTGGGGATATTGGGTACACAATAATGGATCACTTCAAATTTTTTAAAAGTCGGTTTTTTGTGCGAGGTAACTACGCTTGTCTCAAAGCAACCACCATGATCAATACTAACATCCACAATAACACTCCCTTCCCGCATACCGCTCACCATATTCTCAGTCACTACCATTGGTGTTCTGCCTCCATCATTGCTGAGCGCACCTACCGCTACATCGCATGTCTTTAGTTGTTTAGAAAGGATGCGAGGCTCTATAACGGATGTCCACAAACGCATCCCGATATTATTCTGCAATCTTTTAAGACGGTAAATGCTGTTGTCAAATATTTTAACGCTGGCACCCATTGCCAATGCTGTTCGGGCAGCATATTCTCCTACAATCCCTGCTCCTATGATTATTACCTTGGTGGGCGGAATGCCGCTGATACCTCCTACCAATACTCCTTTTCCACTGTTGGCAGTGCTCAGATACTGGCCTGCAATAAGCATCACAGCAGAGCCGGCTATCTCACTCATGCTCCTTACGATCGGATTGTGCCCGCTGTCGTCCTTAAGGTTTTCGAAACTGAGCGCCGTTATTTTCTTCTTCATCATCTTCGCCAGGATCTCCTTTTTCATCACCGCCAGATGGATGGGCGAAATGATATATTGATTTAGCTTAAGCAATTCACAATCTTCCTCGCTTATGGGTGCGCTTTTTACCAGCATATCACATTCAAAAACCTCCTTTTTAGTATATAATATCTTAGCACCTGCTTCACTGTAATCTTTATCGGTATAATTAGCTCCCACGCCTGCATTCGTTTCCACATTTACTTCGTGGCCATTGGCTACAATAACACTTACAGCTTCAGGTGTAAGTGCAATACGATTTTCGTTGAAAGAATCTTCCCGCGGTATGCCAATGCATAATGATGCACGTTTCGGTTTTACATCAAGTGTTTCTTCAAGGGTTTGGTAAGTAAGCGAAGGGGAGACGAAAGGTTTTACTGTTGGCATATTCCGTAAAAACGATTTGTTTACAAATTACAATTTTATTTGCAGCATGCGTTCATTATTGCCTGTAATTGTCAGATAACAATGAACTGTATTATCGGGAAAAAGGCGGGGGGTTATTTCAGGCCACTCCACAAGGCAAAAATTGCCGGAGTATAAGCAATCTTCTACCCCTGCAGCTATAGCTTCTTCTTCGCCTTTGAGCCGATAAAGGTCAATATGATAAATGATCTTCCCTTCAGCTGATTCGTATTCATTTATGATAGAAAATGTAGGGCTGCTTACAGAATCATTTACGCCGAGCGATTTACACACTGCATGCACAAAAGTGGTTTTGCCTGCTCCCATTTGCCCATGCAGCGCAATTACCTTTCTCTCTCCTACAGTTCTTAAAAAATCACCCGCAGCGCTTTCTATATCTGCCAAAGAAAAATGAATATCCATAGCGCAAAGGTAAATTTCATAATTAATATTCTTACTGCAGGCGAATCACATAATCATCATTTAAAAATATAAGCTGTTATTTTGCAATGATGCGCAAAGTGCATTTCTCCCTTCATGAACTCTACAGAAATCCTCGAAAAATACTGGGACCATAAACAATTTCGCCCCCTGCAGGAAGAGATCATCAATTCCGTTTTACAGAAAAAAGATACGCTGGCGCTTTTACCTACCGGGGGCGGAAAATCTATTTGCTTCCAAGTGCCGGCATTGATGTCTGAAGGCCTCTGTCTTGTAATAAGCCCGCTTATCGCTCTTATGAAAGACCAGGTAGAAAACCTGAAAGCAAAAGGAATAAATGCTTTATCCGTTTACTCAGGAATGCCCTTTGCAGAAGTTAAAAAAACACTGCAGAACGCCGCTTTCGGGAATTATAAGTTTCTGTACGTGTCTCCCGAGCGGTTAGAGACTAAACTTTTCCTCGAATATTTGCC
>JBGTJG010000316.1:0-14978 GCA_041745235.1 Ferruginibacter sp.
TAATATCTGCTTCCCTGCAAATTTTTTCGAGATCCTTTGTGCGGCTGTGGCAAAGGGTTACTGTACAATTTCCGGGGTTGCCGTTTCTGCTCAGCAAAATACTCATAGGCCTGCCTACAATATTACTTCTGCCGATAACAACGGCATTTTTTCCGGCAGTTTCTATGTTGTAATGTTCCAGCATCAGCATTATACCGAGGGGCGTAGCCGGAATAAATGTTTCCATGCCCTGCACCATTTTCCCGATACTAACCGGGTGAAAACCGTCTGCATCTTTTTGCGGTGCAATCAGATTTATGATTTCGGATTCATTGAAATGTTTGGGAAGGGGCAATTGAACCAGGATACCATGCACATCATCATCTTCATTCAGCTTTTGTATAGCCTGCGTTACATCACCCTGTGCAGCATCTGCATCAAACCTCAGCAGGGTACTTCTGAAACCCACCTCAGCACAACTCTTTATTTTATTGGCAACATAAGTTTCACTGGCACCGTCGTTACCTACAAGAACTGCTGCCAGGTGCGGTGTAATGCCTGTATTATTTTTGTGTGAAATTGTACGGGCCTTTATTTCAGCTTTTACAGCATCTGCCACCGTTCTCCCGTCTAAAATTTGCATGGCGCAAAAGTATAAAACTATCTTCGATTAATATTTTCCGGGAGTTGTTATATCTTTAGAACTTACATGAACCGCTGCCTGAATTAAATCTATCCGCTTTGAAAAAAACTGTACTTTTTATAATGCCGGCATGCCTTTTCATTTTTATCTCATTTTATTCCGGCGCACAATCCTTACGATACAGCATAAGCATGCCTTACCTGAGTTTAGGTGCATATACAACTAAACAGATCGACCCGTTTTCTTTTACAGGTAACCAGGCAGCACTGGCTCAGGTAAAGTCAGCAGGCATAGGCGTTTACGGAGAGCGGCGGTTTATGCTTGCAGATAACAGCGTATATGGTTTTGCCGGGGTATTACCTACCGGGCAGGGCAACTTTGGCATACAGGTAAATTATGCAGGCTTCCAAAACTTTAATGAACAAAAGGCAGGCTTAGCCTACGCCCGATCGCTGGGAAGCAAGGTAGATATCGGTGTACAGTTTAATTATTACGGTTACCGCATCCCGGCATACGGCAATGCTTCCGCAGTGAATTTTGAAGGTGGCGCTGTGGTTCATTTCAGCGATAAACTGAACGGGGGCATACATTTTTACAACCCGGTAGGCGGCAAGCTCGGAAAGACAAATGAAGAAAAACTGGCTTCTGCATATAAAGTAGGCCTTGGCTATGATGCATCCGATAATTTTTATGTGAGCACAGAGATCATAAAAGAAGAAGACCAACCCGTGAATGTTACCGGTGGCATTCAGTATCGTCTTAAAAAACAATTTTTTGCAAGGGCGGGTTTCAGAAGTGATAACAATACGGGCTTTGGCGGCGTAGGGTTTATGTTTAATACTGTGCGGTTAGATGTGGCGGCAAACTGCCATCCGCAACTGGGCGTATCGCCGGGTATTTTGCTCATTTATAATTTCAAAGAAGAGCAAAAATGAAGCAACTTGCCGTAATCCTTCTCTTCTTGTTTTTTTTTATTTCGTGTACGGCACAGGTTCCCGTGCCCCCTGAAAAGCCCACTGAGCAACCATCTACGATAGTGGAGCAGCAACTTGAAAATATTACTGCGGCTAACGAAGATGCTGAAACGGAGGACGATTCCTATTTGCAGGCGATGGCCCAATATCAAAAAAATCCGCTGAATATTAATACCGTTTCTGAGGCTACGTTAAGGGAACTGAACCTCCTTTCTCCTATGCAGGTACAAAGCCTGATCGCATACCGGAATTACCTGGGGAACCTGGTAAATATTTATGAATTGCAGGCGGTGCCGGGTTGGGACCTTACGACGATCCAAAAAATACGGCCTTACTTAACTGCCACTGATGAACCGGGTTTTTTCGGTTCCTTAGGCAGCAGGTTATCAGGCGGTGACCATACATTCCTGATACGTTCTTCTCAAACGCTTGAGAAAGCAGCAGGGTTTAAAACAGATCCTAATTCAGGCAAAAATTTTTACCCGGGCTCCCCTCAAAAATTATTTGTGCGGTACAGGTACAATTACAAAAACACCCTGCAATACGGGGTTGTGGGAGAAAAGGATGCAGGCGAGCAGTTTTTTAAAGGTGCACAGAAACAGGGGTTTGATTTTTATTCAGCCCATTTTTTTGCAAAGAATATAGGGGCAGTTAAATCTCTGGCTTTGGGTGACTTTACCGTAAACATGGGGCAGGGGCTAACGCAGTGGATGAGCCTCGCCTTTAAAAAAGGCCCTGATGTATTGGCTGCAAAAAGGCAGGCCGATGTGTTGCGGCCCTACAACTCTGCAGGTGAAATATTTTTCCATCGGGGTGCGGGAGTTACCGTGGCTAAAAAAAATTGGGAAGCAACCGCATTTGGCTCTTATCGGAATGTGGATGCTAACTATGCCGAGGGCGATACAAGTTTTGTACAGGATGATTTTGTAACTTCTTTGCAAACCTCCGGCTTCCATCGCACAAAAAGTGAGGTTGCAGACAAAGGCGTACAGCGCCAGCTTGCCTTTGGCGGAAACCTGTCTTATAAATTCAGAAACCTTCATATCGGTGCAAACGCCATTCAGTATGCTTTTAAATTTCCTTTGCAAAAAGCCGCGGATCCGTATAATCTATATGCCCTTACCGGGAAAAGCTTTGGCAATTACAGCACAGATTACAGCTATACCTATAAAAACCTCCATTTTTACGGGGAAGCTGCTGTAACAGACAAAATGTACCCGGCGTTTATAAACGGGTTGCTCATCAGCACGGCATCCAACATTGACATGAGCTTTCTCTATAGAAACATATCTAAAGGATACCAGTCGTTATATACCAATGCATTTACAGAAAACACTTTGCCTACAAATGAAAAAGGGTTGTTTTCCGGGATAACCATCAGGCCTACTAATGCCTGGCGGGTAGATGCATACGTGGATATGTATAGATTCCCGTTCTTAAAATTCAGGGTAAATGCGCCTACGACAGGCTCCGATTACCTTGTACAGCTGACCTATAAGCCCAATCGCATCTTTGAGATATATACCCGGTATAAGGCAGAAACAAAATCGATCAATTATAATCCTGAGGATCTGACACTTAGCCCCGTAATTCCCCAACCAAAACAGAGCTGGCGCAATCATTTCTCTTATAAACTGAATCAGACTTTCACATTGAGGAGCAGAACAGAAGTGTTGTGGTTCGATAAAAGCGGCCCGGCAAAGGAAAACGGCTTCCTTATATATGCCGATGTCCTGTACAAACCGATGTTGAAGCCCTTCCAGGCAAGTGTAAGGGTCCAGTATTTTGAAACTGATGGCTATAACAGCAGGCTATATGCTTTTGAGAATGACGTGCTGTACAGCTTTTCCATACCTGTTTTTTATGAAAAAGGATACCGTTACTATATTAATATGAATTACGATCTCACAAAAAAGCTTACCGTTTGGGCTAAATTAGCTCAGTTTTTCTATCCGGATAAGAATATTATTGGATCCTCTCTCGACCTGATCAACAGCAACCGACGTACAGAAGTAAAATTGCAGGCTATTTACAGATTTTGAAACGTCGACACCTCCCGTAGCTTCTTTTGAGCTCTATTTGACAACATAAACGGTTATTTCAGACCATTTTGCAAGATTATTTGATTTTTTTTCACAATTATGCAGCGGAACATATGTGTCGCTTGTCATTTAATAGTTAAGTCAAGGTCAAAATTTTTAATTAACAATTTTTTTACTTTTAAAAGTTTTCCTATTTTTACAATTCATAAAACCTTAATTATTTGCTCATGACAAGAATTTTATCACTGTTTGTGATGTTTATGCTCTTTGGAGTATTAGCATTCGCACAAAACCGGGTGGTGACCGGAACAGTAACTGACGAAAAAGGGGTACCTGTAGAAGGCGCCTCTGTAAGCGTAGTTGGAACCAACAAAGGAACTTCTTCTGATCAGAACGGTGTTTTCCGTCTTTCTGATGTTGCACCTAATGCAACTATCCGTGTTACAGGATCGGGAATTCCTCAGAGTGATTTGCAAGCAACAGGTAATGTAGCTAATTTTTCAGTTACAAGAACTGCCGGTGCAGAGCTTTCTACAGTAGTAGTTACCGCTCTCGGAAGAAGGACGATAGCTGCAAAGCTGGGAACTTCTACTGCAGTTGTAGCTTCAAAGGAACTTGTACAGGCAGCGCCGGTTAATCTGGTGAATGGCCTTACAGCAAAAGTTTCCGGTTTAAATATCAATACTACCAACAGTGGTGTAAGAGGTGAAACAAGAATTACCCTTCGCGGTATTCGTTCTCTTACAGGTAATAACCAACCTATGCTTGTTGTAGACGGTGCACAGGTTGGACTTGGTTTCTTAAACTCTATCAACCCGAATGACGTAGAGAACATCAGTATCCTGAAATCCTCTTCTTCTACTACTATTTACGGTCCTGATGGTGTGAACGGAGCGATCATTGTTACTACAAAGCGTGGCAGAACAAGCCGTCCGGTTATCAATTTCGGCCATTCTATCCAGTTTGAGCAAATTGCATACCTGCCAAGGTTCCAAACTACTTACGGTTCAGGCTACAGCCAGGATGCTAACGGTAACGGAACATTTAATCCTATTGAGCAGCAGAGCTACGGTGATCCTTTTGACGGTTCTATCCGTCAGTTTGGTCAAACCGGCCCTAACGGTGAGAAGCTGATGCTTCCTTACACTTACCAGGCCAACGGCCGTAGGAGCTTTTTCAATACAGGTACTACAAACCAAACCGATATATCTTATTCAGCAGGAGACTTTTTCCTGAGTGCACAAAATGCAGATGTAAGAGGAACTGTACCGGGCGATAAAAGTATCAGAAGAACCGCAACTTTCCGTTCTGAGAAAACCTTTAACAGGTTTAAAGCAGGATTCAGCGGCCATTATACCAATACGAATTTCAATACTACTACTGCCAATACCCTTATCTATTATGGTATTGTTAGTTTGCCGGGCCAATACACGGCTTCAAGGTTTAAAAACTTCAGAAGCGATTATTTTTCCAGCGTAGATGGTTATTACACTACTTATTTGGATAATAACGGTAAAACACCCTATTTCGCAAAAGACAATAACCGTCAGAACGGTAATGTAGACGATCTGTTCGGTAATGCTACATTGGACTTTAAAGTAAATGACTGGTTAAACCTGACTTACCGTCTTGGCGGTACAATGTCTAATACCAATACAGAATTTACAAGAGGTGCCTTCCAGAGAAGTGCATTCGCTAAGACCCTTACTGATCCTGCTTCTACTGATATCACTGCAGCTTTCACTGCACGATCTGTTTATTCTAACAGGCTTACAAGTGAGCTGTTTGCAAATGCCAACAAGCGCTTCGGTAAAATAGGAATGGAAGTTCTTGCAGGATATTCTTACAGGCAGGTCAATACCCGCCAGCAGGACATCGGTAGCCAAAACCTTGGCTTTTCTCCTTTCCTGAGCATAGCTTCCCGTTTAGGTGAGCCTGATGTTGTTGATAATCGTACTAAATCATCATTGGACAGGATCTTCGGAACGCTTGGATTTGATTATGATGAGAAGATCTATGTGCAGGGAACTGCGAGTTATGACAGGGACAGCAGGCTGGCTCAGCCGGGCGCAAACTTTGACATGAAAGATATTCGTGTATTTTACCCGGGTGTGAATGCATCAGTATTGGTTCATAAACTGATACCGGGCATCGCTTCTAATAATTTCTTAAGCTTCTTTAAGATCCGCGGTGCGGTTTCTAAAACAGGTAACGTGAATCTGAATGCTTATGAGAATGACGTTGCATTTACCCAATCTTTATTCTTTCCTTTCGGTTCTACTCCAGGCTTTACCCAGAGCGGTACCTTCAGACAGGCTATTAACCGCCCGGAATTCGTGCTTAACAGGGAGATCGGTGTTGAACTTGGTTTCTTAAAAGGAAGGATCAATCTTACAGCTGATTACTACAACCAGGACAACACAGATCAGATACTTGACGTACAGTTGTCTAATACTACAGGATTTACTACATCTACTACAAATGCGGGTTCATTCACTAACAAAGGTTATGAGATCGATTTCAGATTGACTCCTTTGATCAAGATCAACAATGTAGATATCAATTTCAAAGTAAACTATGCTAAGCAGCAAAATAAAGTTGAAAGCCTGATTGATGGCGTCCCTGAATTGTCTATCGGTAATTTCAATTATGCCATAGTAGGCCAGCCGGCTTTCAAATTCAAGCTTCCTGACTACAACAGAGATGCACAGGGCCGTGTGATAGTAGGTGCTAATGGCGATCCTTCTATCAATTCTAACCTTACTCAGTTTGGTCAGACCACGCCAAGTGATATCTTAGGCCTTACTTTAGGCGCAACATGGAAGCAATTTGCTATGAATGTTGTAGGAGAATACAGAGGCGGAAACCAGATCCTTGTTGATCAGTTAGGAGAATTCCTGGATGATAACGGTATTTCTGAAAGAAGTGCAGCTTACGGCAGAAGAGCATTTGTATTTCCTAATTCAGTTTATGAAACATCTCCCGGCAAATTCGTACCTAATACTGACAGGTATACATCTACTTACGGACGTTTATTCTTTAACGGTGATCTGAATACAGGAGCACTTACAAACTACCTTGCATCAGGTGCTTTCTGGAAAATCCGTGAGGTATCGCTTACTTACAGTATTCCTGCTAGTGTATTTACCGGCAAAACCATCAAAGGAGTTGCTTTTGGTATCACAGGCCGTAACCTTATGACCTTCCTGCCAAAATCTAACCAATGGACCGATCCTGAATTCTCTGCAAACGGTAATGCTGCTTTTACAGGAAATGCTACAGGAAGGAGTACTGCATTTAACTTACCGCCAACACGTAATTTCGGTGCGAGCGTTAACTTTACATTCTAATTAATTTAAATCATCTCAATATGAAATCAATAAAGGTTTTGCTTGCCCCCATAGGACTACTGATGATTACAGTGTTCTTCGGCTGCAGCAAAAATGAATTTACCAATACCAATCCTAATGGGATCACATCCAGTACAGTAGATTATAAGGCAGTGCTTCCTGCTCAGATTCAAAGAGAAGTTTTATCAATAGCTGCTGATTATAAATTCTTGCAGACTTGGATGGGCTTTTGGTCAAGATCAGGCAGTTTCCAAAGCGTAACTGACGAGGAATCCTATGATTTCCAGAATAATTTCAACGTGCAGGTCTGGAATAACAATTACAGTATTGCAACCAATTTTGATTTTGTAATAAACAAAGCAAAAGAGAACGGTGCTGCTAAATACGAGGCTATTTCCCGTATTATAAAGGCGCAAAACATGCAGACGATCGTGGATGTTTACGGAGATGTCCCTTACTTCGGCGCATTCAAAGGGAATGCTAATCGTACGCCTAAGTATGATAACGGTAAGGATATTTACATTGACCTACTACGTCAGCTGGATACTGCTATTACATTGATGCAAAGCCCTGCTGCTTCAGATGCCGTTGCTAACTCTAATATTGAGACCAATGACATCGCTTACAAAGGCAACGCAGCTAATTGGGTAAGATATGCAAACACGCTTAAGCTTCGTTTATTGATCCATGCGTATGCCGTACCCGGTTTTGATCTTACAGGAGAGTTTGCTAAAATTGCCGCTAATAATGGTGGTTTTATAGATACATTGAGTGAGGCTGCAGTTAACCCGGGTTATTCCGCTACTAAGCCTAACCCTTATTACAGGACATTTGTTCAAACAGAGGCAGGAATTTTAGCAGGTTTGGGAAATCAATACCGTGCCAGTAAATATGCGGTTGGAACTTCCAACGATGGTTATTATCAATTGCGGAATGATCCACGTGTAGATCGTTTTTATGTTAAACCTATACTTACAAACAATCCGCTGGTTTATGCTCCTAATCATCGGGGCATTGCTTTCGGCGAAGTATCCGGTAATACGGCAAATGCCGGTAGTTTGCTTTCAACTATTAATGGCCCCGGTTTAGTACCAGACGGTGCTGCATCCAGAGCTTGGTTAATTACAGCCGCCGAAAGTTTCTTTCTTCAGGCTGAAGCACGTCAGCGCAATTATATTACTACCGGTAGTACCGTTGATGCATTGGTAAAAGCAGGAATTCGTTCTTCTTTCCAATTCCTTGGCCTTACTAGTTCAGCGGCCACAGCATATATTAATATCAATGCAGGAAAGCCTGATGTAGATGTTTTAGCTGCGGGTGCAGATCCTATCTATACTATTGTGAGTCAAAAATGGTTTGCGCTTAATTCTATTGCTGCTTTGGAGGTTTGGACAGATTACAGGAGGACTGATATTAATTACGGTGGTACTCCGGCCGGTTACCTGGTTGGTCCGCCGCGCTCTGTATTTAGTGCAGCATCAATGAATTCAAAAATTCCGGTACGATTATTCTATCCACAGACTGAATTCAGTTTTAATGCAGCTAACGTACCTCAGAATATAGATCGTTTTACAAGCCGCATTTTCTGGGACATCAATTAATTAATTAAATAAAATAAATATTATGAAAAAATTTCTTTATCTCGGCTTCAGCATTGTGCTTGCCTTTATATTGCAAAGTTGCCTTAAGGATAAGGGCTTTGAAAGACAAACGTACGGTACGCAGTCTACTACATCAGCAGCCGTTGGTTTTGCTCAGGGAAGCGGAATTGCAGACACTTCAATCGTAACAGGAGCTGTTGGCCCAAGTACCACTCCATTAATTTCTGATAATGTTATTCAGGTTGCTCTTGAAGGAACTCCTCCATTAGCTACAGCTACTACTGTAAATATCACTTTAAATCCGGGATTGCTTGCTAATACAGGTTTAACGCCATTTCCTGCCGGTGCTGTAACTGTACCTGCCAGTGTAGTTATACCTGCAGGGGCACAATTTGTTAATGTTCCTATCACATTGGTAAATTCTTCCCTGCTCAGTCTTACTGAGAGTTATGGTATAGGATTAACGATATCATCTGCTTCCCTTCCGATAGTCGGCACAAGAAAAAATGTTGTAGCACAATACAACATTAAAAACAAGTATGATGGTGTTTATAGTGTTACCGGTACCTTCCAGGATCTTTCTGCTGCAGGCGTAGGCTTCACCGGTAATTATCCTTATGAAGTTGAACTTGTTACTACAGGACCAACAAGTGTTGACGTGAAACGTTCCATTAATGGTGAATTAACGCCGGGTTATTTGTTCTTTACCGCTACAGGCGGGGGTAGTTTCTATGGTAGCTTTGGCCTTACCATGACATTTGATCCTGCGACTGATGTAATATCTGATCTCCATAACTATTTTGGTGATCCTTCGAAGCCTATGACCGGTGTTGGTACTCCGTCTACCGGAACAGGCGCGCCGCTTTTTCAATCAGCGAATGGTCGTCGTGCAACGCTTGATCCAACCGGAATAAATGCATATATTGAAGCAACAAAAACGGTGAAAATCAAGTATTTTCTAGTTCAGCCTTCAGTTGTAGCAGTAGGCCCAAGAGCTACGATGAATGAAACATGGGTTTACGAGCATGAGCGTGATTAATTATTTAAATATTTTAAAAAGAAAGGCTCCGATTCGGAGCCTTTCTTTTACTCAAAAAAAATTATATGGCAGACTTAAATGTACCTAATCAAATCAATATTGAAATTTCAGAAGAGGTTTCAGAAGGAAGTTATATAAATCTTGCAATTATAACACACAGTCACGCAGAATTTGTATTTGACTTTGTAAACGTAATGCCGGGTACGCCCAAGAGCAAAGTAAAAAGCCGCATTATCATGACGCCCTTCCATGCAAAACGCTTCATGAAAGCAATCGTAGAGAACGTGCAGAAATTTGAAACGGTAAACGGAACTATTCAGGATCTGGAGGCGGTGGAAATCCCGTTTAATTTTGGGGGACCTGCGGGGCAGGCATAAGGAAGTCTATCTGAACAGTTCATGCAACGAAAGAGAATAAGTATTTGTCTCATATTATATAGTAAATAAGAATGTATGAAAAGTTTAAAATTCGGGCTTTTAATTTCCATAATATTTTGTCTTCAGAGTTGTTTAACTGATCCCGGCTTGGAAAATGCGCTTACGGCCTCTTTGCCTACAGTTGGATTCTTGAACGGGACTCCGGATACTACTGCTTTTCCTACTATAGCACCACCAAGTACCGCACCCTACACTGTAACTGATGTAAAAATTAAATTGGATAGCACATTCAGTTCCGATGTTACAGTAAATATATCGGAGAATCCGGGATTACTTAGTACGGGGATGACGCCATTACCCGCAGGATCAATAAGTATTCCTACAAGTGTAATCATTCCTGCAGGAAGTTTGAGTGTATCTGTTCCTATTATTCTTACCAACACTTCTCTATTGACTTTAGGAACTGTGTATGGCTATGGTTTAACTATTAACAGTGTTTCAACAGGTGTAGTAAACATTGATGCAAAACATTTGCTGGTACGACTTAAAATCAGAAATAAATATGAAGGTGTTTATAATGTAACGGGAACTTTTTCTGATATTATAAATCCTTCCTTCACAAATTCTTATCCATTAACGTATCATGTTGTAACAACAGGGCCCAGTACATTAGACGTTAAGATATTCATCAATGGGGAGTATATACCCGGATATTTATTTAACACGGGAACTGGTGGTGGAGCTTTTTATGGCTCTTTTGGTTTGACAATAACTTTTAACCCGAATACTGATGTAATAGCAGATCTTTATAATTATTACGGTGATCCTACTAAGCCAGCAACTTCGGTTGGTAATCCAGCCTTAGGCACCGGTCCGCCATTATTTATGGCTTCTAATACTCGCCGTGCCACGTTGGACCCAACGGGTGTAAATGCATATGATGCAGCCGGTAGTATTATCCGGATAAAGTATTTTATGATACAACCCAGTATGCCTACAGGTACAAATCCAAGAAGTTTCTTTGATGAAACTTGGACATATGTTGGCCCTCTTCCATAAGGTTTTAAAAACTTTAGAAATTACGTAATCTGTGAGTGGGCATAGAATTTTCTCGCAAAGGATATAAGTTAAGCAAAGGCGCAAATTTGATTTGCGCCTTTGTAATTTTGCCTATGCCTCTTTGCGTGATGCTTCTATAACAACCCTTCATCCGCAAAACTGTAATGCCCTTCATCACTTACAATTACGTGATCGAGCACTTTAATATCAAAGTATGCTGCGGCGTGTTTTATTTTTTGCGTTAGTTCCTGATCAGCTCGGCTGGGATTAAGATTTCCTGAGGGATGATTGTGGCTCAGCACAATTGCAGTAGCGCCTTCATCAAGTGCCTGTTTCAGGATAACGCGGGGATCGGCTACAGTACCCGTAATGCCACCGCGGCTTACAATTTTAAAATTCTTGATTTTATTTGCCTGATTCAGAAAGAGCACGGCAAAAACCTCATGGGCATGGTCTTTTAGTTTATGCCTCAGGTAATGTGCAATTTCTTTGCTTGATTTTACCTGCACGGATTGAAAGATGTCGCCGGCAGTCCGCCTCCTGCCCAGCTCCAGCGCTGCAGCTATGCTGATCGCTTTTGCGGGGCCTATGCCTTTTACCTTTTGAATATCTTTCAGGGAAAGCTTTCCGAGCTCATCCAGGTTATCCTTTCCAAGCTTCAATACTTCCTGTGCAAGTTGAATCGCAGATTTCGTTTTGCTGCCGTTATTAATAATGATGGCGATCAGTTCTGAATGGCTGAGCATTTCTGCACCGTGCTTCACCATTTTCTCCCGGGGCCTGTCGTCTGCTGCCCAGTTTTTTATTGAAGTTTTGCCCTTTTCAGAATTTTCCATGCCGGCGAAAGATATTAATGCAAACTAACTGTATTTTCGCATAATCTTTCTCATCTCACATCTTCTATATGCAATCCCAGGTAAAAATATTTTCCGGTACAGGATCACAATACCTCGCAGAAAAAATATCAAAAAAATTCGGCGAGCCGTTAGGTAAGGTTAATATCCAGCGCTTCAGTGACGGCGAGATCGGTGTTGAATTCCAGGAAAGTATAAGGGGCAGGTTTGTTTTTTTAATACAGAGCACTTATTCCCCTACAGATAACCTGATGGAATTATTGTTGATGATAGATGCCGCTAAAAGAGCATCTGCATATAAAGTTATTGCCGAAGTGCCTTATTAAGGCTATGCCCGGCAGGACAGGAAAGACAGGCCACGTGTGGCTATCGGCTCTAAGCTGGTGGCAAACATGCTTACTGCTGCAGGTGCAGACAGGGTAGTAACGATGGACCTGCACGCACCGCAGATACAGGGTTATTTTGATATTCCCGTAGATCACCTGGATTCTTCTGCCATATTTATTCCTTACATAGAAAGCCTTCAGCTGCAGAACCTCACTTTTGCAGCACCCGATGTGGGCAGTGCTAACAGGATCAGGGAAATTGCCACTTATTTTGAGTGTGAAATGGTGATCTGCGATAAACACCGCAAACGTGCAAATGAAATAGCCAGTATGGTGGTGATAGGAGATGTTACCGACAGGGATATCGTGCTGATAGATGATATATGCGATACGGGCGGTACACTTGCAAAAAGTGCAGGTCTCATGATGGATAAGGGTGCCCGCAGTGTAAGGGCACTTTGCACCCATCCTGTATTAAGCGGTAAGGCTTACGAGAATATACAAAACAGCGCATTGGATGAACTTGTAGTATGCGATACTATTCCCCTCAGGCAAAGCTGTTCTAAAATAAAGATCCTTTCAGTAGATGAACTCTTTGCAGTTGCGCTGCGTAATGCCTATGAAAGCAAGAGTATCAGCAGTTTATTTATCAGGGGCAGATTAAAAGGTGTGAAATAGTGATTATATGCAGGGAATGTATAATGCAGTGCTTTAAGCGGGTAATCATGAGTTAAGGGTCTCAGGCTCAACTTATCGCAGCCCATAGCGCTTTTTCAATTATAATCCTCCTTCGACAGGCACAGGCTGACAGTAGTTTTCATATTTATTGGCCTTCCAAGGCGTAAAAACCTTACCTTTGCGCCTCATAAAAAATAACTTAATACATGAAAACAATTACTATCGAAGGACAACTGAGGACCGAAAGCGGAAAAAAAGCCACCCGCCAACTTCGCTCTCAGCAACTTGTGCCGGGTGTAATTTACGGTGGCAAAACAGAAATTAATTTTTCGGCCCCTGCATCTTCCTTTAAAAACCTTGTATACACATCAGAATTTATGCTTGCAGATGTGAATGTAGACGGCAACACATACAAATGTATCCTGAAAGACCTGCAGTTTCATACAGTGTCTGATGTGCTTACACATGTAGATTTCCTGGAACTTGTAGATGATAAAAAAGTGATCGCATCACTTCCGCTGAAATATGTAGGTGTTCCTACTGGTGTGCGTGAAGGCGGAAAGCTTGTGACCAAAATGAAAACCGTTAAAGTAAAAACGCTGCCGCAATACCTTCGTGAGAACATTGAAGTGGATATCAGCGGATTGAAGCTTAATGAAAATATTCGTGTGCAGGATATCGTTGCAGATAACATGGAGATCATGAACTCTCAGCGTATTCCGATTGCAGCGGTTACTATGACCCGCCAGCTTAAGCAGGAAGAAGCGACAGCTACAAAAGCTGCACCTGCTGCTAAAGGTGCTGCTGCACCGGCCGCTGCGGCTGCTGCCCCTGCAGCAAAAGCCCCCGCTGCTAAGAAATAAATTAATAAGATTAAAAAAATGCCTTCCGCACCGGGAGGCATTTTTTATAAACAAAGGGAACTTAATTACATTTGCACCCCTGAATATACCCCCTGCTTAATATCAGTCTCGAGGGCACAGACAAACCACGAAAAAATAATCGCAATGGGAATGGATAAAAATACGATGATCGGATTTGCGCTCATTGGCGCACTGCTCATCGGTATGTTTATGATAAACAGCAACAGCAGGCTGGCTTATGAAAAAGAACAAAAGAGAGTTGCTGATTCTGTTGCCGCTACAAAACCTAAAGTAGATTCGGCTGCTGTAAAAGCAGATATTAAAAGAGCTGATTCCATGAGGGTTACTAAAGAAACCCGGGGGTTTGTGCAGGATTCTGTACAGCCGAGGATGATCTCTCTGGAAAATGATGTGATGAAGGTCTCCTTCAGCACAAAAGGTGCTCAGCCTTCAATTGTAGAGTTAAAAAAATACAAGAAATACGACAGTACGCAGGTGCTGCTGCAAAGCGGAAATTTTAATAAATTTTCTTATGCGATAAATACCGGTGCCAATCAAACTGCCCAAACAGAAAACCTGAATTTTATTCCCTCTGAAGTAACCCTAAATGCGGATAAAAGCTCATCGGTTTCTTTCAGAACAGGGGACAGTGCAGGCGGGCGGGAGATCATACATCAGTATACTTTACGCCCCGGCGAATACCTGATGGACCTGAATGTTATTACAAAAGGTGCTGATATTTTTTCACAGAATACCATGAATCTTTTGTGGCAGTCCGAGGCTTCGCAGATAGAAAAGGACCATAAGTATGAACTGACACAATCACACTTCGCCTATGTAAGAGACGGTGAATTTGATTATGAATATGCTGCGGAAGGGGAATCTAAATCCTTCAGCAAACCGGTAAATTGGATAGGTATTAAGCAACAGTTTTTTATTGCTGCCCTGGCTGCAAAAAATAAATTCAATTCAGGCACTGCGGAATGGAAAATTTCTCCGGACAGCAATGCTTATTTATTACGTACTGTTGCTGCCATGAAATTGCCTATGCAACACGGGACAGCAGCCCTCCAATTTTATTACGGACCCAGCGATTATAACATACTGAAGCGGTATGATAACAGGATGGAGGAAATGGTTCCTTACGGGAGCGGAGTTTTTGCATTTGTAAAATATATAAACCGTTATTTTCT
>JBGTJG010000317.1:0-2806 GCA_041745235.1 Ferruginibacter sp.
TTAAAAAATGGCGATAACTTCACCGGAACATTCCATAAAAAAAGCCTCTTGATTTAAGAGGCTTTTTTTTATAAAATACATTATTTACCATTTATCCACTTCTTCGTTTTTCCCGTTATCCGTTGTATCATCAGTAGCTACAGACGGGGATTGAGTTTCATTAGCTACCATATCCTGTGCTATAGAAGTGGTTGGCGTGTGCTCAGATGTACCTGCATTTTCCTCAGATGATTGGGATGGATCGGAGAAAGAATGTGCTGCTGCAGGTGTACCGGATTGCGGTACCCTGTGCTGTCCGTTCTCATCTCCTTCATAGGGTGTATCATGGTTAAACGCGTCAAAATCAAAGTCAGGCATCAATTCGGTCTTCACATAATCCATCGCCTCTCCCAGGCCTTTAATAAACTTATTAAAATCCTCTTTGTATAAAAATATCTTATGGCGGTCATACCCGTCGGAGTCAAATCTTTTGCGGCTTTCAGTAATGGTCAGATAAAAGTCGCTACCCCTGGTTTCCCGTACGTCAAAAAAATACGTTCTGCGTTTCCCGGCTTTTATACGCTTGCTGTAGACGCTTTCCTGCCTTCTCTCATTGTTCTCGTTGTGACCGTGATTTTCGTGCTCCACCTTAGTTGTTGGGTTTAAAAATGTATGTAAATAATAACAGGGACAAAGATAAAATTGTTTTCGACATAGCAAAATTTATGAAGGCAATTATTATACATGCTTATCTTCTCCTCTGTCAGTTGCCTGTTGCTTCTCAAACATTTTAAAATAAATCCCTTGCTCTGCTATCAGGCTTTCATGCGTGCCTGTTTCTGCAATGCTTCCCTCTTCCATTACAACTATCTTATCAAAATTGAAATGAGAGAATATCCGATGGGTGATTATTACAGCAGTTTTACCTTGCAGGTAATCATACAAGCTGCTGATGATCTCCTTTTCTGTTCTCGCATCTACAGCACTCAGGCAATCGTCAAAGATCACGATCTCCGGCTTCTTGAGCAGCGCACGGGCAATAGATATTCTTTGTTTTTGTCCACCGCTGAGCGTTACGCCACGCTCTCCTACCCTTGTCTCAAATTTATCATCGAAGCTTTCTATTTCTGCCAGAATGCCCGCCTGCCTTGCAGCTTCAAGTACATCTTTATCAGTTGCATTCTTATCACTGAATCGAATGTTATTTTTGATCGTATCACTGAAGAGAAATACATCCTGTGGCACATAGCTGATCTGTGAGCGCAATGAAGTAGTCTTTATATCCTTAATATTTTTACCATCATAATTAATTTCACCCGCCTGTGCATCGTACATCCTTAGCATGAGCTGCGCAACGGTGCTTTTTCCGGAGCCTGTTTTGCCGACAATTGCGATTTTTTCTCCTTTATTTATCTGTAATGAAAAGTTTCTTATTGCCCTGATGCCGGTATGCGGATACACAAAATCTACATTGCTGAATGATATATCACCCTGCAGTTTTTCATCAGTTGCGTAGGCAGAATCTTTTACCGCCGGCCCGGTCAGCAAAAATTCATTTATTCTTTTTTGAGATGCAACCGCTCTTTGTGTCATGCTTGCTGTCCATCCTATAGCACTTACGGGAAAGGTGAGCATTTGAATATACATTACAAACTCCGCTATCTTACCCACTGAAGCACCGGGTACATTATTCACTACGTCTAAGCCACCTACCATCACTGTAATGAGTGTACTCAATCCTATCAGCAATCCCATGGAGGGAAAATAAATTGCTTCTGTTTTAGCCAGGCTTAATGCATTACTCCTGTACATTTCACTGTTCTTTCTGAAAAAATTAAGCATAGCATTTTCCTGCACAAATGATTTTATCACCCTTATGCCCGAGTAGGATTCCTGCGCATTGGTAGTAAGGTCACTGAGCATTGCCTGTATGCGCTCACTCTTTTTATTGATGATAGTATTTACAAAATAAATGGTAACAGCCAGCAGAGGCAAAGGGCAAAGCGATACCAATGTTAACTTAACATCTGAGCGCAGCATAAAATATATACTGAAGCCCAGTATGGCAGCAAGGTTTATAAAATACATAATGGCCGGGCCCGTATACATTCTTACGCGGCTCACATCTTCTGATATCCTGTTCATCATATCGCCGGTACTGCGTGTTTTGTAGAAGGCAGTATCAAGCTTCTGGTAATGAGAAAATATTTCATTCTTTTGGTCAAACTCTATATGCCGGCTCATTACGATGATTGTTTGCCGCATAAGAAACATAAATATGCCGCTTATCAGTGCAATGATGAGCAATATGAGTCCCGCAAATAATATTCTGCTTTGCAAAGGTTTATTGTTGAACAACTCAATGACTTTTACAACTATGATATCATAGTTTTCTGAACTCGCATTTACCGGCGCCGCATTGCCGGTCTTTATTACATTGACCACGGAGTTTACCACATAACCTGTAAGCTGGGGAGCAAGGATGCGGAAATAATTAGTAAGTATTACAAACAGTATCCCGAGAAGAAAAAGAAATCTGTACCTGCTGAAATATTTATTCAGCGTAGATAATTGCGTCATCCCTGCAAAAATAACTTTTAAGTGCAGATGTTTACTTGGAAAATAATGATAACACATAAATCGGAAGCATCATGATCTATAATTTAAAACCATTTTGTTTTTAAAAATTCAACCCGTATTTTTGCCGCGGAGAGCTGGCAGAGTGGTCGATTGCGGCAGTCTTGAAAACTGTTGACTGTTACAGGTCCTGGGGTTCGAATCCCTAGCTCTCCGCAGAAAGAACCCTGGAATTTCCAGGGTTTTTTTA
>JBGTJG010000318.1:0-3451 GCA_041745235.1 Ferruginibacter sp.
CCTCGATTTTAGATAATGCCTTTTGGGGAATAGGAATCATACCGGAAACTTTTTTCAGGTTGATGTGCGGCACTGAAAAATTCAAAACGGATTTCAGGCGGCTCATGATCTGCAATTCTCTTTTTATTGTCGGCGGAACATACCCGACTGCATCTATGTGTTTCGCATCAATAAGGTTTTGAATTTTTGTATGGAGAAGTGTCGATATTTCATCCATCAGCATTTTGTTTTGCCCCTGCTTTGCAAAATGCAGAAGATTGCCGAGTTTGGTTTTACCAAAACGTTCAATAGCATAGAAGTCGCCATAATACATTTCATCTATGCATACCCTGTCAAAACCTTTGGTATTGATCAATTTTTCTGTGCCGTTGATCAGTTCATTTCTCCCGAAATAGTCCAAATATTTTTGCCTTGTTTTAATGTATTCTGAAACCGTTTTCTGAAAAGGCAGTTTTTGTTTTTGGCACCATTTTTCAAAACCTTCTGCACCGTTTAATTTAATACCTGTTTCAGTAAAAAGATTAAAATTTATGTCTAAAAAAGAATCTTCTTCTTTTCCAAGCGTTGTATTTTCTTTAGAAGCCTTTATCTGTTCTTTTATTCTGTAATAAACACGGGGAGATCTGCCTACTTTTTCAAGGATATTATCCTCTGTAAGCCTTTTGAGGATAGTATGAAGTTGCCTGCGAGAAATTGAAATTTTTTCTGATAAATCTTTGGGAGATGCTTCAATTGAAGATTTTAAAATTGTAATTATTTGATTTTCAATAGACATACTTCACACTTCATAGTGAAGTGTGAATATAAGAATGATACGCTTAATCTCAAAATTTAATTATAAAACACCAATAAAAGCCGCCCAATGAACCGCTGCTCAGCCTAGCCCGCATAGCAGCGGAAAGCCCGCAATGGAGTGAGCGACGCAGGAGCGAACGTAATGAGGACTTGCAGCGAATAGGCGGATACTGAAGCAACGTAATGATCCAATGCTGATGCTCCCTATAACCTCGTCTGCAACCGCACCACCATCTCATTTTTCCAGGAAGAAAATGTTCCTGCAATAATATGTTCCCCTGCCTGTTTTACAAGCCAAAGATAAAACGCCAGATTGTGTACACTGGCAATGGTGAGCCCGAGGTACTCCCCTGCTTTCATTAAATGCCGGAGGTAAGCCTTGGTGTAATAATTACTCATGGGGCAATCTATTCCGTCGTCAATAACGGAGAAATCTTTTTCCCATTTCTTGTTGTCAATGTTTATCACTCCGTTTGAGGTAAACAGCATTGCATTGCGGCCATTGCGGGTAGGCATCACACAATCAAACATATCTACGCCGAGCGCAATGGCTTCCAATATATTCCACGGTGTGCCCACGCCCATCAGGTATCGTGGCTTTTCCGTTGGCAAAATATCGCAGCAAAGCTCCGTGAATTCATACATCATTTCCGTGGGCTCACCTACGCTGAGGCCGCCGATCGCATTGCCGGGCGCATTCTTAGAAGCAACGAATTGTGCGGAAGCCGTTCTTAGGTCTTTGAAAGTGCTGCCCTGCACGATCGGAAAAAGATTTTGTGTGTAGCCGTATTTATCGGGTGAGTTGTTGAAATGTTGTATGCAACGATCCAGCCAGCGATGTGTAAGTTCCATGCTGTTTTTTGCATAGGTTTCATCGCTCGGGTGCGGCGGGCATTCATCAAATGCCATGATGATATCGCCGCCGATGATGCGTTGAGTATCCATAACACTTTCCGGCGTAAACAGATGTTTGCTGCCATCAATATGCGATTGAAAGACTACACCTTCTTCTTTTATTTTTCGATTATTGGCCAGAGAAAAAACCTGGTAGCCACCGCTGTCTGTTAGTATGGGCCTGTCCCATCCGTTGAATTTATGCAAACCGCCGGCAGCTTCTAAAACTTCCAATCCCGGCCGCAGGTATAAATGATAAGTATTTCCGAGGATGATCTGCGCCTGCACTTCTTCTTTAAGCTGCTGCGCTGTAACGGCTTTTACCGTACCTACCGTCCCTACGGGCATAAATATGGGCGTAGTGATGCTGCCATGATCAGTAGTAATGGTACCTGCTCTTGCTTTTGTTACGCTATCTGTCTTCTCTAATTTGAAATCTAATGCCGCCATGGCGTAAAGGTACCTCACCCTCGGTCCCTCTCCAAATGGAGAGGGAGGACGTGGAGATTGAAGCGGAAATATCATTGAATGAAACATGTTCTTCGCACTCCTTCTCCTTTGGAGAAGGGTTGGGATAAGGTTATTTATCTATTTTTGCCGCTATGGATTTTGAAAAAGTATTGCTGCATTGGCCCCTGATGCTTTTTATTTTCTTTTGTTTACTTGTATTAATAAGGCTTTTTTATTTTTCTTTCTTCTTTGCAAGACTTGCATTTTATAAACCAAAACCCAAAACAAATTCACGTACCCATGCGGTAAGTGTAATTATATGTGCACGTGATGAAGCTGCTAATCTTGCCAAAAACTTGCCCGGCTCTCTTGTGCAGGATTATGATTCGACACATGAAGTAATTGTTGTAAATGATAATTCTTTCGATGAAAGCAAATATCTTCTTGAGGAAATAAAAAAAGAATTCAGGCAATTGCAAGTTGTAGAACTTACGCAGGAAGCAAAGATGATCCCCGGAAAAAAATTTCCCCTGAGCATAGGCATAAAAACCGCAAAACATGAAATCGTTTTGCTCACAGATGCGGACTGTGTGCCTGCAAGTGAACATTGGATCAGCAGCATGCAAAATGTATATGATGATGAGACAGAAATTGTACTCGGCTACGGCGCACATCAAAAACAAAAAGGTTTTTTAAATAAATTAATAAGATGGGAAACATACCACAGTGCATTGCAATACATGAGCTATGCGCTTGCGGGAGTAACCTATATGGGAGTAGGGAGAAACCTTTCTTATAAGAAAGCCATTTTCTATCGTCACAAAGGTTTCAGTGCCCACAATCATATTCCGGGAGGAGATGATGATCTTTTTATAAATATGGCTGCCACATCAAAAAATGTAAAGATCAATACAGATAAAGAAAGTTTTACCATGAGCACGCCTGCAAGCACTTGGGCACAATGGAAGAGCCAGAAAAACAGGCATTATACTACTTCGAAATATTACAGGCCCCTGCACAAATTTCTGCTGGGAATGTATGCGATGTCACAGTTCTTATTTTATCCCGTGCTGATCGCCGCGGCATTATTATACAATTGGCAACTCTGTTTGATCCTGCTTGGAGTTATTCTCATTATGCAGACTATTGTCTATGCAAAAACCATGAAGAAACTCGGAGAAAAAGACCTGTTGCCATGGTTTATTCTATTTGAATTGTGGATGTTTTTTTATTACATGATCTTTGCTCACTCGCTGGTTAAGAAGCCAAAGCCGCATTGGAAATAATACTTTAGCTAAGAAATACATAATGG
>JBGTJG010000319.1:0-16324 GCA_041745235.1 Ferruginibacter sp.
TTACCTTTTGCTCCGGCACACATCAAAACCTGCCCCATGCTTGCGGCCATGCCTGTACAGATAGTAGCTATTTCCGGAGTAATGAACTGCATGGTATCATACATTCCTAAGCCGGCATAGACCCCGCCGCCCGGGCAATTGATATACATTTGAATATCCCTCGTACGGTCTGTACTTTCCAGGAAGAGTAACTGGGCAGTTACAATATTCGCTACCTCGTCATTGATCGGATACCCGAGAAAAATGATCCGATCCATCATCAAACGGCTGTAAACATCCATTACTGCAATGTTCATGGGGCGTTCTTCAATAATGTTAGGGGTAAGATTTGTTACATTATGTTTTATGTAACCGTCCAGCGTATTACTGCTGATTCCCTTGTGCTTCACAGCATATTTTTCAAATTCTTTTCCGAAATTCATTTTGAATAAAAATTAGGTGAGCAAATATATTGCTTTAGAAACTATGCAGGTAAGCAGGCAAAAACTATTCCTTTAAATGTACATGACATATTTACCGAAAAGGCAATAGACTAAAAAAGACCCTTAGTTGGACCAATATAAAAAGCCCTCCGAAAGAGGGCTTCAATAATTTAATTAAGATCAGGTTCAGTGATTATTTCTTTGAACCGTGCTCATCAGAAACTGTAAGCTTGTGACGTCCTTTTGCCCTGCGGCTCGCTAAAACCTTACGGCCATTTGCAGTAGACATACGCTCACGAAAACCATGAACAGATTTTCTGCGTCTTGTATGAGGTTGGTAAGTTCTTTTTTTTCCCGGCATTATTTATAGTTTTTTCCTTTTACAAATATTGTTTGCTTATTCTTTTCAGCAGGGCACCATCCCTGTTGCTTGTGAAAGGACGGCAAAAGTAGGACAATATTTTTAAAGTACATAAGAAATCGCTCTTCATTTAAGTTTTATTTGCACTGCATTCACAGGCTTCTCGTAAAAAACCGATGCCTTTAAGTCAAAATTATTCACCTCTCCTGTAGTGTAAAATTCCGTAATGCCCCCCTTACCAATCTTGTTTTCAATTTCCGGATGGTTTTGCAGGTATTTTTTAAGCCCCTTAGCTACAATCTCACCCTGTGTTATTACCCTTATCCCCGAGGGCATAAATTGAAGGATCTTTTCCGAGAGAAGGGGATAATGCGTACAACCCAGCAAAACAGAATCTATTTTATGATCACTTGCAAGCAGGCTGTCAATATGCTTTTTCACAGGCTCATTAGCTTCCTCTGATTGTTTTTTGCCGCTTTCAACCAAATCTACCCACTCCGGGCAAGCTTCCTGAGTTACTTTAATATCCGGGAAAAATTTGTTGATCTCAATGGGATAGGATCCTGATTGCACCGTACCGGCTGTAGCCATAATACCTACGTGGCCGGATTTGGTTAAATGTCCGATTACCTCTGATGTAGGGCGAATGACCCCCAGAACTCTTTTAGTGTGATCAATCAATTCAAGATCATTTTGCTGTATAGTTCTTAAGGCCTTAGCTGAAGCGGTGTTGCATGCCAAAATTACCAAGGGACATCCTTTTGCAAAAAACCATTTTACGCATTCGAGTGTGTATTTATAGACAGTTTGATAATCCAGAGGCCCATAAGGGGCTCTTGCATTATCTCCTAAATAGATGTAATCATAATCCGGCAATGAGGCACTAATATCTTTTAAAATGGTAAGGCCACCATAACCGCTGTCAAATATTCCTATCGGTTTCTTTATCATTTATTCAAAAGTATACAGTTATAATTTATAAAAAAATCCCGGCCTGCTTGAGACCGGGATTGTGTATAGATGTTGTGTTTTATAATTTAATAACCCGGTCACTTGCTATCATCTTACCTGATGCATCTCGCAGGGTAATCATGTAAGTGCCTTTGCTAAGATTAGTCAGATCCATATCCATAACCCCGTAAGTACCGGTAACTGTAAAATCCTTTACCATTACCCTTTGGCCTTTACTGTCATAAACGTTTACCATGCGTGCTTGTGTAGCAGTTGTAGAACTGTAATAGCTTATACGTATCATACCCTGCGTAGGATTAGGAGATATAAACAATACGTTTCTTCCGCCCGGCACATCGTCTATTTTTATAGTATTAGATACGCCTGAGCAACCTGTTGCAGGATCAGTTACCGTTACCTGATATGTTCCGAATGCGAACAGCAAACCGCTTGCCGCTGTGAGGGATGGGCCTGTTATATTCGGCAGAACAACACCATCTCTTGTCCAAGTGTAAGTGTAATTACCAACAGGGCTTACTGTAGTATATAAACCCCCGGCAACTGATGGATTGTATGCCGTAAACGGTGCTGCTGTAAGCACTACTACAGGCGCTGTTCCTACTTTTGCAGTTACTGCATTAGAAGTTACTGACCCGCATGATGCAGCAGAAACAATAACCCTGTACCTATTATTTGCAGTTGCCGGCGAAAGACTGTTAAGTACAATCGTACTGTTCGTAGCACCTGCAATGTTTGTATAAGTAGTACCGCCATCAGTACTCACCTGCCATTGATACGTTAATCCGCTGCCTGTTGCCACTACTGTAAATGTAGCAGAAGTAGTGCATGAAGTAATATCTGCAGGTTGTGTTGTGATAGCAGCTCCTGCTGTAATATTAACGGTGATTGCTGCTCTCGGGCCCTCACATGTACCGGTAGTTTGGCTTACATAAAATATCGTAGTGCCTACTGTTGCTGTAGAAGGTGTCGGCGCAGTTGTGCTGCCTGTACCGCCTGTGGCTACAGTGTAAAACTTCAGGTTTGTTCCGGTAGCTGTCAATGGTACTGCTGTAGCACCCTGGCAATAAGAAACAGGAGTTGTAACCGCAGGTGCTGCCGGCGTTGCATTTACCGTTACCACTATGGCAGACCTCGGTCCTTCACAGGTGCCTGTTGTTTGACTTACATAATATGTAGTGCTGCCAACCGTTGCTGTTGACGGTGTCGGTGCTGTGGTGCTGCCCGTACCGCCTGTAGGCGCTGTATAAAATAAAAGATTAGTTCCCGTAGCGGTCAGTGGTATCGCTGTTGCTCCCTGGCAATAGGTTACCGGTGATGTCACTCCCGGTGCTGCAGGCAATGACGCAACATTTACTGTTATAGCTGCACGCGGGCCTTCGCCGCATGGTGAAACTGTTTGGCTTACATAGAATATTGTGCTGCCAACACTTGCTGTAGAAGGCGTTGGTGCTGTTGTGCTGCCCGTACCGCCTGTTGCAACTGTATAGTATAAAAGGTTTGTGCCTGTTGCGGTAAGCGGGGTGGCTGTTGCACCCTGGCAATAGTTAACCGGGGATGTAACCGTCGGTGCTGCTGTACCTGCTGTAACATTTACTACTATCGCTGCCCTTGGGCCTTCACATGATCCTGTAGTTTGACTTACATAAAATGTAGTGCTGCCTACAGTTGCTGTAGAAGGAGTAGGCGCCGTTGTGCTGCCCGTTCCGCCCGTAGGCGTTGTATACCATTTTAAGTTGGTACCTGATGCTGTAAGCGGTACAGCTGTGGCGCCCTGGCAATAAGTTACCGGGCTTGTAACTCCCGGTGCTGCAGGTGTTGCATTTACCGTCACTGTAATTGCCGCTCTCGGGCTTTCACAACCAACCGTCTGACTCACATAGAAAGTAGTACTTCCTACTGTAGCAGTAGAAGGTGTAGGCGCTGTGGTACTGCCCGTGCCGCCTGTAGCCACTGTGTAAAATAATAAATTAGAACCCGTAGCGGTTAATGGAACCGCTGTGGCGCCCTGGCAATAGATAACCGGTGAGGTTACAGTTGGTGCTGCAGGCGGTGCTGTAACATTGACTGTTATGGAAGCTCTCGGACCTTCACCGCATGATGTTGTCTGGCTTACATAAAAAATTGTGCTGCCTACCGTTGCAGTGGAAGGTGTAGGTGCAGTTGTACTGCCTGTACCTCCCGTAGGTACTGTATACCACATCAGGTTTGTACCCGTTGCCGTCAATGGAACCGCTGTTGCTCCCTGGCAATACGTAACCGGGGATGTTACTGTAGGTGCAGGGGTGCTCGCAGTTATATTTACTACTATCGCTGCTCTGGGACCCTCACACGTTCCGGTGGTCTGGCTTACATAAAAAGTTGTACTGCCGACTGTTGCAGTAGAAGGTGTCGGTGCAGTTGTGCTGCCCGTACCGCCCGTGGCAACTGTATACCACATCAGGTTTGTTCCTGTTGCGGTAAGAGGAACAGCTGTTGACCCCTGGCAATAGCTTATAGGACTCGTAACAGCCGGTGCTGCCGGTGTTGCATTTACAATAACAGTTATTGCCGCACGCGGGCTTTCACAGCCAACCGTTTGGCTCACATAGAAAGTTGTACTTCCTACAGTTGCTGTAGATGGTGTGGGTGCTGTAGTGCTGCCTGTACCGCCTGTAGAAGTTGTATAGAATAATAAATTTGAACCTGTGGCAGTTAAAGGTACTGCTGTGGCGCCCTGGCAATATGTAACCGGTGAAGTAACTGTAGGTGCCGCAGGCGGCGCAGTTACAGTGAGTATAGCTGCCGTTGAGGTCGCAGAACCGTTACTGTTGGTGACAAGAACACGGTATTGATTATTGTTCATTGCCGCAGTAACACCCGTAACTGTATATGTTGCAGTTGTTGCGCCCGCTATGTTTGTGAATAAGCCGCCGCCGTTTGTACTCACCTGCCATTGGTACGTAAGGCTCGTGCCCGATGCTGTAACACTGAATGTCGCATCAGCACCTGCACATACAGTGACATTTTGAGGTTGTGTTGTAATGACAGGAGTAGAGCTGATTATGTTAAGCGTAGCTGTAGCAGATGTGGTAATTGCACACCCTATGTAAACAAGTGCCCTGTACTTATAACCGGCCATTGCAGCTGTAACATTATTGATTGTAAGTGTAGAGGTTATAACTGAAGGTGAAACGTTAGTCCATGTAGCACCGCCATCAATACTAACCTGCCATTGATAGATAAGGTTAATGTCAGAACCTGCATCAGCAGTAAAGGTCGCATTTGCGCCCACTGCAACAAGAACATCGGCAGGTTGTGTAGTGATAGAAGGTGCCGGCGGCATAGCAGTAGAAGCTGTCTGATCGGTAGCACTTGTCGAAACGCCCTGGCTTGCACCAAAGCCCATACCCCTTTTTGCAAATGCGGTCCATATAGCACATGCATGACGGCCCGCATACAAAATCCTGTCTGCAGCCATTATTGCATTCCTCGCATCTATGTAACCCGGAGAGCAAGGTTGTAACCTCATGCCTTCCAGGACAAGTTTAAGCGCAATACTGTTACCCCCGTTTCCTGTAGTTGTGTAATTATAAAAATTTGTATTGATGGCGTTTTCCTGTTGTATAATGGCCCATGTCATTTCCCACAGTGCAGTACACCATATTTCTCCGATATTATGAACCTGTGTGCCTATAGGAGCTACTCCCATGTTGGCATATGTAAGGGGATTTATCGTAAGATTTGTACTGTACTTATAATTACGGAAACCGGGTCCGTTTGGAGTATAATTAAGGTCGTAAGAACCAATACCTCTGGGGATACCACCATCTGATACAGTAGCGGTGGCCCAATTAGTAGTCATCATAAGAGCAACATAATCACTCCAACCTTCACCACCTTGTTCGGCATGTTGCAAGCAACTGCTATTCCCCGGGCCTCCTGTAAACCTGTTAGATATTCCATGGCTATATTCATGTGTAATAACACCATTATCTAAGTCTCCGTCTATCACCTGAGTTGGGGCGCTGCCACTTAAAGTAACAGTAAGGTTATTCCCCAAATTATCAACAAAAATAGCACTGTCACTATTATTTATCATAACCGCGGGGATGGTAATGGTATTATCGTCACCACCCATAATTATAGGTGCACCCGGAACATTATTCAGCATAATAACTGCAATAGCTCCTGCATTTTGTGCATTCTTTACTTTTTCTACAAAAGGACAATTACCCCTCCTTATTAATGCAATTTTACCCGCCACAGGATTAAGGGGAGTTGCTCCGGCAGAACAGGCCTCATGGGCCGTACCTGTTAAATCGTTCCAATAAACCACCTGCCCCGTTACAGGCCCTACATTTATAAGTTTATTCGCTGTACTGAACCCACTTTCAACTGCACCATAACTTCCGGCGATTGGAGCAGGCGTATTTACCTGCAGGAGTGTTGTACCCGGAACAGAATTAAAAAGATACATTCTCATTCGCGGTCTGCCACCATCAACGGGAGTACTAAAGTTGGCATTGTTCCCAATAGGCACCGGCGGTGGCGTTGGACCACCGCTTTGTGCAAAAGCCTGTACATCATCATTGCCGTTACCGCCTCTGCCGAGATTATTTCTCTGAAAATTTCCTGATACCTCATTAAAACCGTATTGATACGAAATATCGTGTATTGTATTATTCCAGTAGAAAAGATTGGTTATTGCAAAAAACTGGTTTTGCTGTGTCCGCGGATCCAGATTGAAATTGGGGGTAAAAATAAAATTGAGGGGATCAGGTGAAGTTGTAGAAGTAGCCGGCGTACCGGTATTATTATTAACTGCGAATGTATCCTCTGTGGCCTGAACATTATTTCCGCGGGAAATAATATAATCCGTCGTGCCGTCATTATGCCATCCCAAAGTTGTGGCATTTCCCGGAGCAGATAACCAAGGATTCGTGCGAACTGCAGGTGCGCCACCGGGGTGGAGCGGGCTTTCTGCCGGATAAGGTATCACCAAATAATTAGCTGTACCTACAAGAGCCGGGCTGTTTGCCTGAACGGACGAAGCAGGTAAATTAACAGGAGAAGATGCATGTTCATCTTTTACACTTCCGGGGTTTGCACGCAAAAAAACAGGAGTTTTATCTGAATCCCAATGATCATGATTAGTAAGATTAATTTTACTGATTATTTTCCCGTTGAGCGCATCAACCTGGCTAAGTACCCAATCCCCCGAATGTGATGACACCACCTGCACCTGCCATGCAAGCCGAAGTTCTGTTATAATTCCTTTGTCATTTATAACAGGAGCCCATAACAACTCTGCAGTAACATCTTCCGTAACACCGGGTACTAACCCGAAAGATTTCCTTCGACCATCTTCCATGATCACAGGAGTTTTTAAAAATGCCGGTGCCGGAATTTTTTCCTCCGCAAAAGCATAACCTACAGCAGCGGAAATGCTAACTGTCGGCACTCCTGATGCATTGTTTGTTATCTTTTCTATTTCAGTAAAAAAAGAACCGCTGTTAGATACAACCCGGCCGTTTATAAATGCCAAAACACGCATCTGGTTTAATACCCTTAACCCTTTGTATTCCTGGTTAAGGTAAACCATTTCCCGTCCTTCATTGCTGTAAGCATTGCTTACAAAATAGCCTGACAGCTCCTTTTCAGACATGCCAATGGCAGTACTGTTTTTTGTAACCAGCTCTTTTGCAACTGATTCATTTATTTTTTGTGCATTTAAGGCAAAAGTGAATGAGAATGTAATAAAAAAGAGGAAAATTTTCTTCATTTGATTTTTTTTATTTTTGAATATAAAAACGGGGATTTATTTTCATTAAAATTACCGATATAAGGCGGACTTTAATCAGCCACTTCAATCGCATAAAATTTCAGGGTGGGAAGATAAAATAAATACTTGATACTTTATGTCATGTACCTGTCTGTTATGTTAATAGTATGTGAATGAAATTTAACACCTTCTTCCGCAAGAAAAAAAACACTGCATTTATAAATAAAACCTAATTGTATAGCCCTGAAATAGACAGTAAATTTTGAAAGTGCGGTTGCTTAATACTACCTTTGCGGCCTGAAAACGGATATGCGGTTAATTAATTCGCAGTTCTGATACAAATAACCAAATAATTTTGCAGCATGGTAGAAATTAAACCGGATGAAATATCAGCGATACTTCGTCAGCAATTAAGCAACTTTAATGCAGGAGCAAACCTGGAGGAAGTAGGGACCGTTTTGCAGGTGGGGGACGGTATAGCACGTGTCTATGGCCTTAACAATGTACGCTCCGGCGAGCTCGTAGAGTTTGACAACGGCGTAAAAGCGATTGCCCTTAACCTGGAAGAAGATAATGTTGGTGTGGTACTGATGGGTGACAGCGGTGAAATACGTGAAGGAGATAAAGTAAAACGTACAGGACAGATCGCTTCCATTAAAGTAGGGGAAGGTATGTGCGGAAGGGTTATCAATACCCTCGGTAATCCTATAGATGGCAAGGGCCCGCTGCAAGGTGAATTATATGAGATGCCACTGGAGAGAAAAGCGCCGGGCGTAATTTTCCGTGAGCCGGTTAAGGAACCTTTGCAAACAGGAATAAAAGCAATTGATGCAATGATCCCTGTAGGACGTGGCCAGCGAGAATTGATCATCGGTGACCGCCAAACAGGGAAATCGGCTATTGCAATTGATACTATAATCAATCAGAAAGAATTTTATGCAGCTGGGAAACCTGTATACTGTATATATGTAGCCATCGGACAAAAAGCAAGTACGATAGCAGGTGTTATGAAGACATTGGAAGAAAACGGTGCAATGGTATATACTACTATTGTAGCGGCTTCTGCTTCTGAGCCGGCACCCCTTCAGTTCTATGCGCCATTTGCTGGTGCCGCCATCGGCGAGTTTTTCCGTGATACCGGCCGCCCTGCTCTTATCATTTATGATGATCTTTCAAAGCAAGCCGTAGCTTACCGTGAGGTTTCTTTATTGCTTCGCCGCCCGCCGGGCCGTGAGGCATATCCGGGTGATGTATTTTACCTGCACAGTCGCTTATTGGAAAGAGCTGCAAAGGTTGTTGCTAAAGATGAGATAGCAAAGCAAATGAATGACCTGCCGGAATCTATTAAACACCTGGTAAAAGGCGGTGGTTCACTTACAGCACTTCCCATAATTGAAACGCAGGCCGGTGACGTATCTGCGTATATCCCTACAAACGTTATCTCTATTACTGACGGTCAGATATTTTTAGAAGGTAACCTGTTCAACGCAGGTATTCGTCCCGCTATCAACGTCGGTATTTCGGTTAGCCGTGTGGGTGGTAATGCACAGATCAAATCCATGAAAAAAGTAGCCGGTACCTTAAAACTGGATCAGGCACTTTACCGTGAGCTGGAAGCCTTCTCTAAATTTGGTGGTGATCTTGATGCGGCTACCAAAAACGTAATTGATAAAGGTGCACGTAATGTGGAGATACTGAAGCAACCTCAATACACTCCTTATGCAGTAGAAAAGCAAGTTGCCATTATCTATTTGGGCACACAGGGCTTGATGAAAAATGTTGCTGTAAAGAAAGTGAAGGAATTTGAAGAGCATTTCCTTGTAGAAATGGATAATCAATTACCCGAAGTTATGGCAGAGTTTAAAAAAGGAAATCTTCCTGAAGATGGCCTGAAGAAAATGGTAGATCTGGCAAATACCATAATGCCGCAATACAAATAATTAAATATTCAAAGAGAGCCGCCTTAAAAACGGCTTTTTTTTATTATATCTATTGATTATCAATATATTATTACCCTTTAACAATTGCTATTTGGGTTTTGGTTTGGTTTATGCGTATAGGTGCTGAACCAAATAAAATAATCATTATGAAACTCTTCAGCAAAATCATGTTAGGTGCATTACTCTTTACTTCATCTGCTGTAATGGCACAGGGAAAAAGCGGATCTAACGGTAAAAATAAAACTGTTACAATTAAAACGCACAGCTCAAAGGGTGCAATGAGCGCTAATGAACATGCAAGTGCAAACGGTCAGATTCATGCAAGCGACAGAAGTATTTTGAACCGTCCGACTACTACTGTAAGCACGAAATCAAACAGTAAGTATTACAGTAAAAAACACGGCTACAAAAAGAAGTATTACTATAAGAACGGTAAAAGGTATGCTTACAAATCCTCAGGTACAAGAAGGTATGTGAGAAAAGCAGCTTAATCTTCATTAAATTGATAATAAGAAAGCCACCGATTGGTGGCTTTCTTATTATATGAAGGTTCATTTATTTTATTGACCGCCTGTAGTCTGACCTGCAGCGCCCTGAGCTGCACCCATACCGGAACTGACTATTTTACCACTTTTATCTACTACAACCTCTATTATTTTACCTGTAGTATCACGTAATTTCTTTACTGTTTGGCCCGCAGCATTAGTAGTTTCGCTTACTAAAGGGAGGTCGAGCAATCTTCCCAGAGTTTTGCTGGAAACAACTTTACCGGTAGTATCTAAAGTTTTTTCAACAATATTCCCTGTCATATCCAACGTACGCTGAACCGTTTGGCCAAGTGTATTCACCGTCTGGCTGATAACACCGCCGGGCTGTAATGCAGTATTTGCAATATTACCAACTGTGTTCACGGTGTTATCAACCGTGCTTAATAATTTGTCTACGATCTGGGGATTGTTGTTCAGCAGATCAAGTGTTTTTTCAATTATAGCTCTTACATTATCAAGCCTTACGATCAATAACACAGTAGCCTGTACGCCTTTGATAGTAAGCTTTACGTTATCAATGCTTGCATCTACGCCTGCTGTGAGCTTTACGAGATTTGCAACTCTTGCATCTAATGCCACGTGCGCCTGCAGATTAGTTACTTCGAGTGTGATCTCATCAACAGATACATTAGGTATATCCAAAAGAACATCAGGCTTGTCAGTTCCGGACAGTGCATTAGTGGGTCTGTAAGCGCTTTGTACCGGCTGGGCACGTTGGTTACGCGGCACATTTTGGCGGGATGTGGTGGTTATTTGTGTACCGTTATCTGTACGGTTTATTCCGCCGCGGCGTGCACTGTCTGTTACCTGTGAAAATGCAATATTTGTGATCAGCATCGCATTAATTAAGAGAACCGCGATTTTTGTATTCATAGTTTTTGTTTTAAGTGATTAAGTTTGAAGGGCATTATATTTTCTTTAACAATTGTTGTTCCAAATTGTTTTATTACAGGCGATAATCAAATCCTGTATTCCTATTCATTTGCATGATTAATTAACTTGCGGACTTATCAGCAAATGAAGTGAGCCTTACAGAGAGATATTTTTTAAAACCGGAGGAGAGGCTCAAGAGCCGAAAAGCAATTGACACTCTGTTTGCTAAAGGGAAAAGCTTTTCAAATTATCCTTTCAGAATATTATGGAGATCAGCAGATGAACCGGGTGGCCTGAAGGCAGGATTTACAGCAAGCAGTAAAAATTTTAAAAAGGCTACAGACCGGAATCGTATTAAGCGTTTGATAAGAGAATCTTACAGACTGCAAAAAACTGAATTGCAAAATATAACAGAAGACAATGGCAAAAGCCTGCATGTATTCTTTATTTATGTAGGTAAGGAATTACCGGATTATGATGAGGTTTATGGAAAAACAGGGATTATTTTAAAACGCCTGATAAAACAAATAAGTGGAAACGCTGAATAAAATCCTGAGTTACCCGTTTATTCTGATCATAAAACTGTACAGGATAATCCTGTCTCCGTTATTAGGGAGATCGAAATGCCGATTTACGCCAACTTGCTCCCAGTACGGCTTAGATGCGTTTACAAAACACGGGCCCTTCATGGGATTTTGGCTTACTCTGAAAAGAATAGTAAGATGTAATCCGTGGGGCGGGCATGGGTATGATCCCGTTCCGTAATACTATACTAGAGAGATCAAATCTTCTTCAATTTTATGCAAGTACCTTTGCCTACAATTAAGCAGCGATATGAATTTCAGTGATCAGGATCTGGGAAAGCCATTATTAAATGCCCTGGATGACCTTGGGTATTCTGTACCTACAGCCATTCAGCATAAGGTTCATTCTGTGGTAATGTCGGGAGCAGATGTGTGCGGTATAGCACAAACCGGTACAGGTAAAACTATTGCTTATCTCCTCCCCTCCCTGCGGCAATGGAAATTTACGAAAGATAAAATGCCTTCTGTGCTGGTTGTAGTTCCTACACGTGAACTGGTGGTGCAGGTGGTAGAAACGATACAGAAACTTACGAAGTATATGAATGTGGTGGCCGCGGGTGTTTACGGCGGTGTGAACATAAACACACAGAAACTGGTTGTAGAAAAAAAGGTTGACATTTTAGTGGCCACGCCCGGAAGGTTATTTGACCTGGTGATGAACGGTTCGCTAAAACTTAAGCTGATAAAAAAACTCGTGATAGATGAGGTAGATGAAATGCTTAACCTGGGATTTCGTACTCAACTGAAAAATATTCTTGATCTGCTTCCTCAGAAAAGACAAAACCTTTTATTCTCAGCAACACTTACACCTGAAGTAGAAGAACTGATGAACCTGTTCTTTAATGACCCTGTACTGGTGGAAGCTGCACCCTCAGGAACTCCTTTGGAGAACATTGAACAGATCGGATATGAAGTACCCAATTTTAATACAAAAGTAAACCTGCTGAAATTACTCCTGGCGGAGGATAAAGACATGACCAAGGTTTTGGTATTTGTTGCATCTAAAAAATTGGCTGATGAGTTGTTTGCACAATTAGAAACGTTATTTCCTGAAACTGCGGGAGTCATTCACAGTAATAAAGAACAGAATCACCGTTTCAATACTGTAAAACAATTCCGTGAGGGAAATTACCGTTTTATTATTGCAACAGACCTGGTCGCACGCGGTATAGATATCAGTGATGTAACACACGTCATCAATTTTGACATGCCCGATGAACCGGAAAAGTACATGCATCGCATTGGACGAACCGGCAGGGCTCAGAAAAAAGGAATAGCCATATCATTTATCACTGAGAAAGAAAATGCTAACCGCGAAAAGATAGAAGCTCTAATGAATTTTTCTATACCTGTGATACCATTACCGGATCACCTGGAGATCTCTGAAGTGCTCACTGAAGACGAGATACCAAAGGTATACATGAAGGAAATTCAATTAAAGATCCCAAAGAAAGAAGAGGTGGGGCCTGCTTTTCATGAGAAATCTGCGAAGAACAGCAAGGTGAATTTTGTTGTGAGCCGCAAGGACAGGATGATGAAGAAATACGGGAAAGCGAAAACGAGGGGTCAGAAGCCGAAGCGGAAATAATTAGCCACGAATACACGGATTTGCACAAATGAATACAAAGAAATCATTGTTCTTATTCGTGTCTATTTGTGTATCCGTGGCAAAATTCTTACCCTTTTTCAAATCTCTCTCCAACTTTATCCCAGTTCACCACATTCCAAAAAGCTTCCAAATATGCAGGGCGTTTGTTCTGGTATTTTAAATAATAAGCATGCTCCCATACATCGCAACCTAGGATAGGTGTACCCTTTACTTCTGCAACTTCCATTAAAGGATTATCCTGGTTGGGTGTAGAGCTTACCTCCAGCTTGCCGTCTTTTACATTAAGCCATGCCCAGCCGCTGCCAAAACGAGTAGTACCCGCCGCATTGAATTTTTCTTTGAATGCATCGAAAGAACCGAAAGCTGCATCAATTGCTTCTGCTAATTTTCCCGAAGGCTTGCCGCCGTCATTCTTTTTTAGGGAATCCCAGAAGAAAGTGTGGTTCCAATGGCCACCGCCGTTGTTGCGTACCGCAGGGCTTATAGAGCCGGCATTTTTTACCAATTCCTCAATGGATTTATTTTCATGTTCTGTTCCTGCTATTGCCTTGTTCAGATTATCTACGTAAGCCTGATGGTGCTTATCGTGATGTATCTTCATAGTCTCTGTATCAATATGGGGTTCCAATGCCTCGTATGCGTACGGTAGCGGCGGTAGTGTAAAAGCCATGGTGTAAATTTTATAAGTTTAAAAAATGGTAATGCTGCAAAATTAAAGCCTAATCAAATATCCCTGCCACCTTTTCCGTTTTGCGGTAATTATCTTTTGGCACGGAAGAAATTTTGGATGAGTGCAGCACATTCTTCCTGCAATACGCCGCCGGTCAGTTTTGTTTTCGGATGAAAAGGAATTGTTTCCCCTGTGTATTTTCGATAACCGTTTTTATCATCCGGCGCACCGAAAACAATTCTGCCTATTTTACTCCAGTATAATGCGCCGCTGCACATGAGGCAGGGCTCAATGGTAACATACAACGTGGCATCAGGCAGGTATTTGCTGCCGAGAGAATTGAATGCGGCCGTAACAGATAATATTTCTGCATGTGCGGTGCTGTCGTTCAGCATTTCAACTTGGTTGTGCGAACGGCATATTATTTTATCATTAATAACCAATACGGCACCGATGGGCACTTCCTCCTTTTCAAAAGCTTTTTCTGCTTCTTTAAGGGCGAGACGCATGTATTGTTCATCTGTCATGGGGACAAATTACGAATTACGAATCACTTGTTCGATTCACAAGGTCTTTAGCAATCCGGAGGTTTACTTAACTTTAAACCAAATGCAGCAACAGAATACATCGGCTTCTTTAAATGCCATGAGGGATTATTTTGACACGGGAGCCACGCAATCGTATGACTTTCGCAAGGAGCAGCTGGGGAAACTGAAAGCTGCAGTGGAACAATATGAAATTGAATTGTATGAAGCACTTTACAAAGACCTGCGCAAGAGCCCGGAAGAATGCAGGATCACCGAAACCGGTTTTTTCCTTTCCGAATTGAACAGTGCCATCAAACATTTGCGCAGCAGAATGCGGCCGGAGAGCGTAAGTACAAACCTCCTTAATCTCCCCTCCCGGAGTTTTATCATTTCTGAGCCATTGGGCGTGGTGCTTATCATTAGCCCGTGGAATTATCCTTTTCAACTGTTGTTTACACCGCTGATAGGTGCGATAGCAGCAGGTAATTGTGTTGTGCTCAAACCATCTGAGCTGGCACCGGCAACAGCAGCTGTGATGAAGAAGATCATTGAAAAAACTTTTGAGAAAAATTATATTCTGTTTGCAGAAGGTGACGGCGCTGCAGTGGTTCCCGAGATGATGAATCATTTTACATTTGACCATGTATTTTACACGGGCAGCACTTCAGTGGGTAAGATCGTGTATGAGCTTGCTTCAAAAAATCTTGTGCCGGTCACTTTAGAACTCGGCGGTAAAAGCCCCTGCATTGTAGAAGCAGACGCAGACATAAAAATTGCCGCAAGAAGAATTGCCTTCCCGAAGTTTTCCAATGCCGGGCAAATGTGTGTGGCCCCGGATTATGTACTCGTGCACGAATCTGTGAAAAATGATCTTGTTCAGGAATTGAAGAAAACAATAGGAAAATTCTTTGGCGATGATGCCCAGCAAAGTAATTTTTACGGGAGAATCATTAACGAACGTCATTTTACCCGCCTTGCAAATTATTTAAGCAACGGGACATTACTTGCAGGTGGCAAAACTAATAAAGGAGATCTTTTTATAGAGCCTACCCTCCTTGAAATAACCGATGTGAATGACCCTGTGATGAAGGAAGAGATATTCGGGCCGATACTGCCGATCATTTCATTTACCGAAATGCAGGATGCGGTGGGTGTGATAAAGCAGCATAAAAATCCGCTGGCATTTTATGTATTTACTTCCTCTGCCGAAAAGGAAAAGCAATGGCTGAAGGCCGTGCCCTTTGGCGGCGGCTGTGTAAACAATGCGGCACTGCACCTTACCAATCATAAGCTGCCGTTTGGTGGCAGGGGTGCAAGCGGCATGGGGAGCTATCATGGAAAATTCAGCTTTGATACCTTCAGCCATCGCAAAGCGATATTGAAAACGCCCACGTGGCTTGATCCTTCTATAAAATATCCGCCATACACGGGTAAGCTTAACCTCTTTAAAAAACTGATCAGATAACCATGACCGTAAAGCAAAGCATCCTGAAATTTCTTTACCCGCTGTTTCTTTTTATAAACCGCGTGTTTAAAAAGAATGATAATATTTTTTCTTCTGATAAGCCAGCCATTAAATCATTTTACAATTTAAAAACCACTTTACACAACGGAGAGGTGTACGGTATGGCTCAGCTTAAAAATAAGAAGGTCCTAATTGTGAATACTGCTTCTGACTGCGGCTTTACACCGCAGTATGAAGCGCTGGAAAAATTATACTCGCTTAAAAAAAATACATTGGAGATCCTTGCCTTTCCTGCCAATGATTTTAAACAACAGGAGATGGGAGAAGACCATGAGATACATGCATTTTGTAAAAAGCATTATGGCATCAGTTTCCCCATCATGCATAAAAGCAAAGTAGTTGTACACTCCGCGCAAAACCCGGTATATGAATGGCTTACTGATAAAGCTGCAAATGGCTGGAATGAAAATGAGCCAACCTGGAACTTCTGTAAATACCTGATTGATGAAAAGGGTAAACTGGCGAAGTTTTTTTCAGCATCTGTAAAGCCAATGGATCAAAAAATTCTGCATGCCATCAATTCATGAAGTCT
>JBGTJG010000320.1:0-1595 GCA_041745235.1 Ferruginibacter sp.
TCTGAACGGTTTCATGTCGGTGGGTTTAAATTTTATGCAGATGGCGCACTTGGCTCAAGAGGAGCCAGTATGTTACATGATTATTCCGATAAGCCGGGGTGGAAAGGATTTTTATTAAGCGGTGAACAGCATTTCCGCACAGCGGCTGAAAAACTATCCCGTTCTGCATTGCAAATGTGCACACACGCCATAGGTGACAGTGGCGCACGTACGATCTTAAAAATTTATGCAGATGTTTTAAAAGGAACAAATGATAAGAGATGGCGCATAGAACATGCACAGGTAATGGACCCGGCAGACTTTCATTATTTCACTGATTACAGCATCATCCCTTCTGTGCAGCCTACGCACGCTACGAGTGATATGTACTGGGCCGCAGACCGTGTAGGGCCTCAGCGCATACAAACTGCATATGCCTATAAACAATTATTGCAAACAAACGGTTGGATGCCTTTAGGAACCGACTTCCCGGTGGAGTATATTGAACCCATCAAAACATTTTATGCTGCAGTAGTGAGACAGGATGCAAAAGGGTTTCCCGCCGGTGGTTTTCAAACTGATAATGCACTTACTCGTAAAGAAGCCATCTACGGTATGACGATGTGGGCTGCTAAAGCTGCTTTTGAGGAAAAGGAAAAAGGGAGCCTGGTGAAAGGTAAAGCAGCAGATTTTATTATGCTGGATAAGGATTTGATGAAATGCGGGGTAGGTGAAATTTTAAGAACGAAGGTGTTGGGTACTTGGTTAAATGGGGAGAAGGTTTTTGGGAAATAGTGCACTAATAAAAAAGGACTATTGCGCTTTCATAAACCCTATAATTTCTTTATACCTCGGATTACCCGTATTAAAAAATTGCAGGATCATAGGCACATGCTTCTTCCCTTTTAATACATGATAATCAGGTTTGGGTACATATGCTTTCAATGCAGTCACAAATTTTTCATTGCTCACTTCAATGGAAGGATAGGTTTTCCCGCCGCGGTAAATGAGCATGGGCGGCATGTCTTTATGCAAATGGTACATCGGCGATGCTTCTTTCCATATTTTAGGATCATTCGTAAAAGTATTCAGGTAGGTATTCCCGGGCTCAAAGGCTTCTTCTTTCAGGTAGCCGTACATATCTAATCCTGCTGCATCTATCAGGACAATTCCTTTTAAAGGATTAGTAATACCAACCCGCAGAAAATAATCTTTTTTAATAGCAACCAATGCTGCAAGGTGCCCGCCTGCAGAATGACCCGAAATATAGATCCTCTCCGGATTGCCACCGTATGTGGCAATGTTTTGTCTGACCCATTTTACCGCCGAAGCAACGTCCATGGCCATTTCATCATATTTTGCTTTAGGACTTTTGGGATAATCAACAATAACAGTTAAGACTTTTTTACGTGCCCATCTTGTTCCGAAGAAGTTATAAATTTCCTTTCTGCCGGAATTCCATGCGCCACCGTGAACAAAAATCAATACATCAGCTGAAGGTGAACTTTTCTTATGAGCAAAGACATTTAGCATTTGAGCAGGTCTGTCAGTTAACGCATCTGGGGGCAGGTAAGTGATCTTCTTGGAACGCTGAACAGATTTAAAAGCACAACCCG